>JAKSSI010000046.1 GCA_024403175.1 Clostridia bacterium | reverse complement strand
TCAAATCTTTCTTTGTAGTCTGCCATTTTGATCTCCTTATTTCTTTCCAAGTAAAGCAAACATGTTCTTCTTGTATTCTTCAACGCCTGGCTGGTTGAAAGGATTTACTCCCTGCATGTAAGCGGAAACGCCACATGCAAATTCGAAGAAGTAAATCAGTTCGCCTAAAGACTTTGTGTCTTGCTTTGGCATTGTAATTGTCATAACTGGTACGTCGCCTGTAACATGAGCCTGAGCTACGCCCATTTCTGCAGCGCGGTAAACTTCTCGGTATTCTTTTCCTGCAACATAGTTGAGTCCATCAGCATTGTCTTCAGTAGAAGGAACCATCAGCTTTGTCATAGGTTCTTCGAAGGAGAGGAATGTTTCCATAAGGAATCTTTCGCCGTCCTGAATATACTGACCCATTGAGTGAAGGTCTGCAGTGAATACGCAGGAAGCAGGGAAGATACCTGTTTTATCTTTTCCTTCGGATTCGCCGTAAAGCTGTTTCCACCATTCACCAATGAATCTAACTGATTCGCTTGGGCAAGAAAGAATTTCAACTTTCTTTCCTTTGTTGTAGAGTGCCTGTCTTGTTGCTGCGTAGATGAGGGCAGGGTTTTCTTCTGTCTTCTGCTGGCAATAGTTCATAGCATCCTGTGCACCTTCCATAAGAGCATCAATGTCTATGCCTGCTGCAGCGATTGGAAGAAGTCCTACTGGTGTAAGTACGGAATATCTTCCGCCAACTTCATCTGGTACTACGAAGCATTCGTAGCCTTCTTCGTCTGCAAGAGACTTTAATGCACCTTTCTTTTTATCGGTTGTGCAAATGATTCTTTCCTTTGCACCTTCTTTTCCATAGGTTTCTTCTAAGTACTTCTTGAAAATTCTAAATGCAAGGGCAGGTTCTAAAGTTGTTCCAGATTTGGAAATAACGTTTACATACACATTCTTTCCATCAACAAGTTCTAATACCTGATTTAAGTCTTCTCCGTTGATTCCGTTTCCTACGAAGTAAATCTTAGGACCCTTTCTTGTTATTTCGTTGTATCTTTGAGAGAGAATGAATTCAATTACTGCGCGAGCGCCAAGGTAAGATCCGCCAATACCGATTACTACAAGTGCGTCAGCATTTTCGAAAACCTTCTTTCCGCAAGCTTTAATGCGGCTATATTCTTCTTTATCGTAGTCTGTAGGAAGCTTAACCCAGCCAGTGTATTCTGCACCTGCACCGTTTCCTAAAACTAGAGTGTCTAAGGCGTTATAAGCTTTGCCTAAGTCTAATCCGCCTTCAATAAAATTCAATGCTTTTTCGTTGTTTACTTTGATCATAGTTTTCCTATCCTTTTTATGTTTATACGGCATTTGCCATTAATTGAAAAAATTTATTTTTTACACTATAATACCAACATATATTATAGCATATTTATATAGAATAAAAAGACTAGGTAAAAAGTATGAGAATTATTGCTGCAACACAGAATAAACATAAACTCGAAGAAATCTATCAAATCATAAAAGATTTCGATATGGAACTCGTTTCCCAGGCAGAAGTTGGCCTTGGAAACGTAGATGTAGAAGAAAATGGTACAACTTGCGAAGAAAATTCAAAAATCAAGGCTGAAGCCATTTGTAAGCTTTCCGGCGAGCCAGCTATTGCAGATGATACAGGCTTATTTGTAGATGCTCTTAATGGCGAGCCAGGCGTTAATACAGCAAGATATGCTGGCGTTCATGGTGATGACGCTGCAAATAGAAAAAAGCTTCTTGAAAACCTCAAAGATGTGCCATTTGAAAAGAGAACCGCCGCTTTTGTAACAGTTATTACATTAATTTACCCTGATGGAAAGACAATTGTTGCAAGAGGTGAATGCAAGGGACATATCAGCGAAAAAGAAATTGGCGACCGCGGTTTTGGATATGACAGTGTGTTTATTCCTTTGGAATCTGATAAAACTTTTGCAGAGCTCCCTGCAGAGTTTAAAAACAGCGTTTCTCACAGGGCCCGTGCTTTACAGCGTTTAGCCCAGTTGCTATAATGAAAATATGAAGAAAAAGATTGTTTCATTAATCATATCAGTGGTCTTGGTGCTTGGAATTACAGTACCTTCTTTTGCTGCGGCCGCAGTTCCGTTTAAGCTTTATTCGGATGCTGCTCTGGTTTGCGACATGACCACAGGTGAGGTTCTTTACAGTACTAATGCCACTGAAAAAAGATACCCTGCAAGTACTACAAAAATGCTTACAGGAATTCTTGCTTTAGAGCATCTGAATTTAGATGACACAATAACAGTAAGTTCTAATGCTGCAGGTGTCGGAGGCAACACTTTAAGCCTTAAATCTGGCGAAAAATTTGTGGTAAGAGATCTTCTTTATGGAACACTTGTTATTTCCGCAAATGATGGTGCTGTAGCACTCGCAGAGGCGGTTGCTGGTTCTGTAGAAGAATTTGCAAAGATGATGAACAAGAAAGCCGAAGAAATTGGCTGTACTGGGTCGCACTTTGTAAATCCTCATGGTCTTCACGATGATAATCACTACACAACAGCATATGATTTGTCATTGATTGCAATGTACTGCATGAAGAATGAAACATTCAGAGACATTGTAAGCCATATTAGCTATACAGTTCCTGCTACAAATATGTCTAAGGAATGTACAGTTGAAAACACAAACTGGCTATTAAATGACACTATTGATTCTCATAAAGTTTATGCCGGACAGGTATATAGATATTGTAAATACGACGGTGCTATAGGTATTAAGACGGGCCAGACAAATAAGGCCGGATCTTGCTTAGTATCAGCAGCTACAAGACAGGGTACAACAATACTTGCTGTTTGTCTTCACGCTGGAAATACCTTTGAAAGATTCTCCGATGCTATTCAGCTTTTAGACCTCGGTTTTGCTGAATTTAAGACTGTTCAGTCTATGGCAAAAGGTGCTGATTTAGGCACAATTAAAGTAAAAAAGGGCAGCGTTAAATCTGTAGATGTAGAGCTGTCTTCAGATATTTTCGCAACTATTAAGGCGTCTGAAAATAACAGCATTGTAACTACAAAAATTGAGCTTGAAGAGCAAGTAAAAGCTCCAGTTACAAAGGGGCAAAAGCTTGGAACTGTAAGCGTTTATAAGTCTGGAGAACTCTTAAATACTTATGATGCTATAGCAAAATCCAATGTTCCTGAAGGTGGTTTCCTTTCAAACTTCGGTATTGAAGATGCTACAGCCGCAAAGATATTCAAGGTTATTAAAACCATAATCACAATATTAGTTATCCTTATAATTCTGTTTATTGCTTGGGTTGCTTACGAAAAGGAAAAAGTAAGAAGAAAGAAGGCAAGAAAAGCCGCAAGAGCAAAAGCCAGAGCCGAAAGAGAAAATTTGAACAAATCCGATATTAGCAGACAGGAATAATGTTCGACATTAAAGAAGAGTTAAAAAAATTGCCCGATTCACCAGGAGTGTACATTCACAAGGATGAATTCGGGCAAATTATATATGTGGGCAAGGCGATTTCATTAAAGAAGAGAGTTAGTCAGTACTTCCAATCTTCAAGAAATCATAGCCCTAAAACTCTCGATATGGTTAAGCATATCGCTGAGTTTGAGTACATAAATTGCGGTTCTGAAATGGAAGCGCTTATTTTGGAGTGCAATCTTATTAAGAAGCACAAGCCAAAGTACAACATTCTTCTTAGAGACGACAAAACATATCCATATGTAAAGGTTACTTTAAGGGAGCAGTTCCCAAGAGTTATAAAAACAAGAAATGTTGTTAGCGATGGATCTAAGTATTACGGTCCATTTGCCGATGCCGGCAGCGTTAATACGATTATAAATTTACTCAATTCCGTATACAGTTTAAAGCGTTGCAAAACGACCCGTTTTACAGGCGGTTTTAAGCCTTGTCTTAACTACCATATTCACGAATGCCAGGGGCTTTGTACCGGTAAAATTAGGCGCGAAGATTATATGAATTCAGTTGAGTCTGCAATGAGTTTTCTTTCGGGAAAATCTACTGAACTTGAAAGGCAGATTCGCGAAAAAATGAATGAAGCATCGGAGGCTATGAACTACGAAGATGCTGCAAAATTCAGAGATTATCTTTACGCCATGGATGCCCTTAACGAAAAGCAAAGGGTTGTTTTAAGTACGCCTGAAAACCTTGATATTATACTGGTCGAGGAAGGCCTTGCGGGTGCTCATGCCCTGCTGTTTATAGTGCGTGAGGGTAAGCTTTCTGGAAGAGAAAGTTTCTTCCTTGGGGATTCAAAAGGCGAGGATAAAGCAGCACTGTTATTTGAATTTATCCAGCAGTACTATTTTGAAAATGTAATGATTCCAAAGCATATTTTGGTATCGATTCTTCCAAACGATAAAGAGCTTCTTGAAGATTTCCTTTCAAAGCAGGCTCAGCGAAATGTAAGCATTGAAGTTCCTCAAAGAGGCGAAAAGAGAGCTCTTATGGATGTAGTTAAGAAAGATGCATTCATGATGCTTGAAAATATCGATGCAAGAGCTAATAGACAGATAGAAAAGAACGAAAAGATTACGGCCAGCCTTTGCCGAATTTTCGGTGAATATGGAAATAAGATTTCAAGGGTTGAATCCTACGATATTTCTAATATTTTCGGTGTGGACAGTGTTGGTGCTATGGTTGTATTCGAAGGCGGCGTGCCTCTTAAGAAGGCGTATAGACGCTTTAAGATTAAGACTATAGAAGGGGCCAACGATGTAGGATCTCTTACTGAAGTTCTTTTTAGACGTTATAGAAATGCAGTCAATAAGGTGCCAGGCTTTGAGGTGTTGCCAGATGCTATATTTATGGATGGTGGCGAAGGTCAGGTTAATGCTGCATTAGATGTTTTAAATGCCCTCGGGCTTAATATTCTTGTTTGCGGTATGGTAAAAGACGACCACCATAGAACAAGGGCGATTTTATACAATGGGGAAGAGTACTCCTTAAGGGGTATGTCAGAGCTATTTGCTTATGTTGGCAGTATTCAGGAAGAAGTTCACCGCTTTGCTATTGATTATCATAGAAATTTAAGAAATAAATCCGTCCAAAAGTCTGTACTCGATGAAATTCCAGGCATTGGACCGGGTCGAAAGGCTGATTTACTTGCTAAATTTGGCTCGATTGAAAGCATTAAAAACGCTGATATTGAGGCTCTTGAAGAGGTTGTTCCTGCCCATGTTGCGGCCGCTGTTAAAAAGTATTTCGGCAAATAGTCCCTTGAAATTAGCCTGTTATTAGTGTAGAATAGTTCCATTCGTGCAGGTATGGCGGAATTGGCAGACGCGCACGGTTCAGGTCCGTGTGAAAGCAATTTCATGGAGGTTCGAGTCCTCTTACCTGCACCAAATTTTTGAAGGAGGCATACTATGGCAACACTTAGTTCTATCCCATCTGAAACAATAATCAGTGCACAGACGAAATTTATCGGTTCTATTAATACAGATAAGCCGCTTGTAATTGACGGTTCTTTTGAAGGCGAAATTAAGTCCACAAGTTCTGTTTGCGTTAATGCAACTGGAATTGTAAAGGCTAAGATTGAATGCCAGAGCATGCAGCTCTTCGGCAAGGGCGATGGCAGCATCGTTTGCCAGGATGTTCTTGAATTTGGCGCAGCTGGTGAATTTACTGGCGATGTTGTTACAAAGAGCATCGTAATGGCTTCTGTGTAGAGGCATCGCTCGGCTAGAGCGGGCTTTTTTATGCATATAAATTACATACTTTCTCCAAATCTATTATCTACAATGCTCGGTAGTATAATCGGCGAGTTTGTGCTATAATGATTCGTCATTGTGTTCAATGACAGAAACTAGGAGATTTGAAAAATATGAAGAAAAGTGTAAAAGTATTAGCGCTTTTAATGGCTCTTTGCCTCGTATTAAGCGGTTGCGCTAAAAAGGAAAAAGAATTACCTAACTACAGCACAGGAATCAATGCAGAAGGCTTCTTTGAAGGTGTTAAGGCTACTGATTATGTAACACTTCCTAGCCTTGATAAAATCGTAGTTTCCAAGGCTGAAATTGAAAAAGAAATTCAGGATATGCTTAATAGCCCCGATTACATGAAGGCTAACGAAAATAAGTCTGCATCTAGAGTAATCAAGGATGGCGATACTGTAAATATTGACTACGTTGGATCTATCGACGGAAAGGAATTCAGCGGAGGAAGCACACAGGGTCAGGGTACAGAAGTTATTATCGGTGTTACATCTTACATTGATAACTTCCTTGAACAGCTTATCGGCCACGTTCCTGGAGATAAATTTGATGTAAATGTTACTTTCCCTAAGGACTACGGTGTAGAAGATCTCAACGGAAAGGCTGCAGTATTTAAGACAACAATCAATTACGTTGTTGACTATACAAAGAATACATTAAATGATGACTTTGTAAGAGATTTCTTCCTTGAAAGTAACGGCTGGGCAACAGTAGATGATCTTAGAGCTGGTGTAAAGGGTGCAATTGCAGAAGATGTTCTTTATGATGCTTGCAAGTTTGCAGACACGATGCCAGATTCTGTTACAGAAGCATATATTACAAGAATGGTTGCCGATATTGAAGGCCAGGCTAAGGCTTATGGTTTAGATGTTGATACATTCGTTTCTTACGCATATGCAGGCTATGGATTCACATCTATGGATCAGGTAAAGACATCACTTTCTATTTACAAGGATATGGCAGCAAGAGAATATCTCCTTTATCAGGCAATTGCAGAAACAAAGGATATTAAGGTTTCTGATGCAGATATTAAGGAATACTACGATGCATACGGCATTTCTAACTCCGATATTAAGAAGGTAAATGAAATGTACGGTGAACCATATATTAAGTCTATGGCTTTATATAACAAGGTTGTTGATTGCATTCACGACATGGCTGTTGTAGAATAATTGTGTAAATTTGTATTTTATTAAACTCACTATAAATTGGAGGAAAAAATTATGGCTGAAGATGTAAAAAAGTCTGTTGAAATTGAAGACGAAGCAGAAGTTATCACTCTTGAGTTCGACGATGGCCTTGAAGTTGAAGCAGAAATTATGGGCATCTTCGAAGTTGATGGAAAAGAATATATTGCTCTTATTCCAGACGACGACACAGACGATGTATACCTTTATGGATACAAGGATGTAACAGAAGAAGAATTCGAATTAATCGACATCGAAGATGATGCTGAATTTGAAAAGGTTTCAGCAGAATTTGAAAGACTCACAGCAGAGGAGTAATTTAAATGAAAAACTACGATATCATAATCGTAGGTGCAGGCGCAGCTGGCGTGTTCATGAGCTATGAACTTACCAAACGCCAAAACAATGCAAAAGTACTGGTAATCGATAAAGGTGCAGCACTTGAAGAACGTGAATGTCCTATCCACAAGGGTTTGACTGCGACATGTATTAAGTGCAATCCTTGTCATATCATGAATGGATATGGCGGTGCCGGTAGCTTATCAGACGGTAAGTACAACATCACCACCAACTTTGGTGGTGATTTGCATGTCTACGTAGGTGAAAAGAAAGCTATGGATCTTATGAGATATCTTGACGATGTTCTCTGCAGTTTCGGCGGTTCAGAAGCTAAGCTTTACTCTACAGCAGACTCGCAGCTCAAAAAGCAGGCCCTCACTCACGACCTTCACTTACTTGATGCTCAGGTTAGACATCTGGGTACAGACAGAAATGTTCAGATTCTTGGAAGAATTTACGACTATGTAAAAGATCGCATTGATATGCTCTTTAGATCTGTTGTTGAATCCATTGAAAAGACAGATGATGGCTTTATTGTTCATGTAAAGGGTGGCGAAGATTACTTCTGCAAAGATCTTGTACTTGCTACTGGTAGAAGTGGTTCTAAGTGGATTGGCGATATGTGCAAGAAGCTTGGAATTCCAACAAAGAGCAACCGTGTAGACCTTGGTGTTAGAGTTGAACTTCCTGCAGCAATTTTCTCTCATATTACAGATGTTGTTTATGAAAGTAAGATTGTTTATGCTACAAAGAAGTATGGAGATTTGGTTAGAACTTTCTGTATGAATCCTTACGGCGAAGTAGTAAACGAAAACACAAACGGCATTGTTACGGTAAACGGCCACAGCTATGCTGATGAAAACTTAAGAACAGAGAATACAAACTTTGCTCTTCTTGTTACAAACCACTTTACAGAACCATTTAAGAATTCAAACGAATACGGTGAATCAATTGCAAGACTTTCCAATATGCTTGGTGGCGGTGTAATTCTTCAGCGTTTCGGCGATCTTGTAAAGGGCAGAAGAAGCACAGAACACAGAATGGAAAAGTGCTTCACAAAGCCAACTCTTAGAGCAACCCCTGGCGACTTAGCTCTTGTAATGCCTAAGCGTCAGCTGGACGATATTATCGAAATGATTTATGCATTAGATAAGATTGCTCCAGGTACAGCAAACGATGATACACTGCTCTACGGCGTAGAAGTTAAGTTCTATAACTCTACCGTGGAAGTAGATGAAAATCTTGAAACAAAGGTTAAGGGCCTCTATGCTCTTGGCGACGGCTCCGGCGTAACACACAGCCTTTCCCAGGCAGGTGCCTCCGGCGTACATGTAGCAAGAATACTTGCTGATAAGTATCAGTAAAAAGATAAATCCCAA
>JAKSSI010000045.1 GCA_024403175.1 Clostridia bacterium | reverse complement strand
AAGCTCAGAAGACTCCAGAAGAATACAGAGATTTAGTTGTACGTATTGCAGGTTATTCCGCATACTTCACAGAACTCACAAGAGACTGTCAGAATGACCTCATCAGTAGAACTGAAAACTCACTTTAAACTTTGTTCGCTATATTTTTAGCTATATAATCAACACAATATTTCTAAAGAAAGGACAACGATTATGAAAAAAGTATTAGCACTTGTGCTCGCGCTTATCATGGTTCTTAGTTTCGCAGCATGCGGTAAGAAAGAAACTCCATCTGCAGGACCAGAAGTACAGGCACCAAAAGTCCTCAATGTAGCTCATAAGGGTGACCCATTAGGTGTTTGCCACCTTAATGTTATGTTCAGCTCCATTGGTGGACCTCTCTTTATCCCTATGTATGATTGTCTTCTCGACTACAACACAGAGACAAAGGAACTTCTTCCAATGCTCGCTACAAAGTGGGAAATCATCGACGATACACACTATCGTTTCACACTTCGTGACGACGTAACAGACTGGAGCGGTCAGTACAAGATGACAGCTAAGGACGTTATGTACACAATGGAATGGGGCTTCAACGAACCAAAGCTTGCAAACTACTATTCCGCACTTAAACTTGATGAATGTAAGGTTGAAGACGATACACATATCGTTCTTGCTACAAAGGCTCCAACACCATTCTTCCTCTACAACCTTGCTAACAGAGCAACAGGTATCGTTATCCAGGCTGCTGTAGAAGCTGCAGGATCCAAGGAAGATCAGACACTCAAGGCAACAGGCGGTACAGGCCCGTACAAGTTTGTAGAATGGGTTCAGGGAAGCTACGTAAAGCTTGCTAAGAACGAAAACTACTGGGGCAAGGACGTATACTATGATGAAATCGTTTACAAGATCATCACAGATGCTTCTGCTCGTGTAATCGCTCTCGAATCCGGCGACGTTGATATCGCTCTCGAACCAGCTGTATCTCAGGCTAAGCAGGTTGAAGCTAACCCAGATCTTCAGGTTATCTCCCTCCCAACAGCTCAGGGTACATACCTCTACTTCTACTGCAAGTCCGGTCCATTCTCTGACGTAAACGTTAGAAGAGCTGCTTCCCTTGCTATTAACTACGAAGCAAACCTCAAGATTGCTATGGGTGGATTCGGTACACTTACAGACTCCTACCTCGTAAAGAACAACATTGACTACGTAAGCCCACAGGAAGGTAACTACACATCTTACATGCACTTCGACCTCGACGAAGCTAAGAAGTACATGGCAATGTCCTCCTATCCAAACGGCGGCGATGTAGAAATCCTCTTCCCAGAAGGCGGCGGATACTCTGCATGTGCTACACTTCTCCAGCAGCAGCTTGCTGAAATCGGTCTCAACCTTAAGCTTACACCACTTGCATCCTCTGTATTCTATGATACAGTTGCTGGTGAACACTACAACATCGAATTCACAAACGGTGCTAACCCAGACCCAGCTATCCAGACAAGATACTTCGACCACAGACTTGCATTCACTGTAATTCTTGGTGGTACAGGTTGGAAGGGTCCAGAAGGATTCGACGAACTCGTAGATGCTGCTAACGTTGAAACAGATCCAGTAAAGAGCAAGGAAATCTATGCTCAGATTCAGAAGATCGTTAACGAAGATGCTTGCGCAGCAGTTACATGGTCTCCTAACACAACAGTATTCGCTAGAAAGGATCTTAAGGGCGCAGGCCTTGAATTCTTCGGCGGTATCGTTCTTCAGGGATTCTATGAATAATCAAGGGCTTATAAATATCTAAAGATTTATAAGTAGCTTGAAAAGCAATTAAAAAAATTCCCTGCTTTGGTTAATTCCAAAGCAGGGATTTTTATTTGCGAATAATTCGTGGTTGAATATTATGAAAGACCCTTTTCCTTGAGAACATCTCTAACTATTTTAATAAAGTCAAAGAAGAACTGGGAATGAACAACACTTGGGTCGTACGCGTAGGTTTCTGGCAGAGTGAACTGCTTATCCTGATAGATTAATGGTAAGAAGAGCAGATCGTTTTGTCTTTCAATAGGTGTTACGCTGTTTAAGTACCAGCAGAACAGCTCTGAAATGATAATCATGGTCTGATTCTTCTTTACAAGAGCCATACTAACCTGTCCGCTTCCGTAGTTAACAGGATACTTTGCATAGTTCTTTGCTTCAGGGATAAAGCTATTAAGCCAGTGGGTTGTACTCATTGTACTTGTGTACATAAGAGGGATTGAGTATGGAAGCTCGGAAAGATTGATTCCATTTTTCTTCCATTCGTCAATTTGTTCATCGGTTTGCTTGCCAATATGCATTTCCAGAAGTTCTCTGGAAATAATGACCATCATTCTAGATTCAAATAATGTTTTTGCTTTAATACCTTCATTTTTTCCGTGAGGATAGCCAATAAGAAGGTCGATATCTCTTTCTTTAAATACCTGTGCATCTATAAGGGAGTTTTCATCTATGCACTGAACTATAACATTAGGATAGTCTTGTGCGAATCTTGCCAAAACTTCTGGTAGGTAATAGTTTGATTTAGATAAGCTGCAGGCAAGCTTAAGTGCGCCAGTTTCTTCGTTATTTCTTTTGCCAAAGGCGGCAAAGAGTCTATTTTCAGAATCTATAATCTGGATTGCTTCATTTTTTACAAGCATTCCTTCTTTTGTGAGTTCAAGACCTGGTCTTCTATAGAAGAGTTTAACCCCAAAGTGCTTTTCAAGTCTTTTAATCTGACCTGAAAGAGCTTGCTGGGATGTATGTAATCTTTCAGCTGTAACGCTGAGGTTCATGTCTTGTACTACTTCAAAAAATATTCGAATATTCTCAATAGTCATAATATTGTTTAATCCTTCACCAAATACTAGTTGCAATACATTATAGATAGGATTTCGGTTAAGTACAACATTTTTGTTCATTGTGAAAAAATTAATAATCTAGTGGGCATTCTAATTATTACTTATTCATTATATTTATGTTAGAATTAGAGTGTATTAATATGGGTATATTTTGTTAGAAAGGAGTGTACCATGGGTAATGTTAATGAGTTGTTCGAACGCTACAAGACAAACCTTGCATCCGTAAACGGTGAAGCGTATCTTACAACAAAAAAAGATCTCGGAAAGTTACTTGCAGATCTTTACACACAGCAGGGACTTAAGACTGTTTGTGTTGCAGAATCTCCTCTCCTTCAGGAAGCAGGAGTTGTAGACGCCTTAAAAGCAGCAGGAGTTGAGGTGTTCACAGATCATATCAGACTCCATGCAGAAACAGCACAGGGCGGAATTACAGAAGTAGCATACGCTGTTGCAGACCTTGGTTCTATGTTACAGGTAGGTGACGCTGTTGATCCAAGAATTGTTGCAACAATGTCCGAAGACTTCTTTGGAATTATCAAGGCTTCTACTATCGTAGATGACTATGATGCAATGTTCGACACAATTGCAAGCTGGAAAGAAATGCCTAGATTCGTAGGCTTCGTTACAGGTCCAAGCCGTACTGCCGACATCGAATGTGTAAGCACAGTAGGTGTTCACGGTCCGCTTAGATTAACCGCTATAGTTCTTGAAGATGCATAAGAAGGAGGAAGTAAAATGGCTGATAATTTAAGAGTCGAAATAGACAAGGCGCTTAAAAATACTACTTTAAGCAGAACACTTGGTAACTTCTGTGCAACTTATCCGCAAAGAAGACTTAATGCATATGCAGGCGTAGATTTCGAAGCAACAAGAGATAAGATTAAGGAAGTTAAGTCTGCTGCAGGCAAGGAAATCGACACACTCCTTCCAATGTTCATTGAAAACGTTGAAAAGAATGGTGGCCACGTATTTGTTGCTAAGTCTAAGGCTGAAGCTACACAGTGGGTTAGAAACCTTGCAAAGGAAAAGGGTGTTAAGACTGTTGTTAAGTCCAAGTCCATGGCATCCGAAGAAATTCATTTTAACAAAGCACTCGCTGAAGACGGCGTACTCGTTCAGGAAACAGACCTTGGTGAATTTATCATCGCACTCGAAGGCAACACACCTGTACACATGGTAATGCCAGCTCTTCACTTAAATAAGGAACAGGTTGCAGACCTCTTCACAGATTACACAAAGGTTTACAACGCTCCACTCATTTCCGAAGAAGTTAAGACTTCCAGAAGAGAAATGAGAAACAAGTTTATCACTGCAGAAATGGGTGTTTCCGGTGCTAACGTTGCAGTTGCTGAAACAGGTACTGTATTCACAATGTCCAACGAAGGTAACGGCCGTATGGTAGGTACACTTCCATCCACACACCTTTACATCTTCGGTATTGAAAAGATTTTAAGAAGCATGGCAGATGCAAAGTGGATCTTCAAGGCTCTTCCAAGAAACGGAACAGCACAGAGACTCACAGCATATCTTTCTATGTACACTGGTGCTTGCGAAGTTGTTACAGACAAGGAAGCAGACACAAAGGAAAAGAAGGATTTCTATTGCCTTATCTTAGACGATCCAGGCAGAAGAGAAGTTTTAAAGGACGAATTCTTCTCCCAGATCTTTAACTGCATCAGATGCGGCGCTTGCCTCGACGTATGTCCTGCATTCGCACTCATCGGTGGACACGTATACGGTTCCAACGTTTATACAGGTGGTATCGGTACACTCCTTACACACTTCCTCATCGACGCTGAAAGAGCTTCTGTAATTCAGGGTCTCTGCCTCCAGTGCGGAAGATGTAAGACAGTTTGCGGCGGCGGTCTCGAAATTCCTGAAATGATCATGAAGCTGAGAGAACAGAAGGCTGCACAGAATCCAAATGCTATCAAGAAGTTTGCTCTTGACGCTGTATCCGACAGAAAGCTCTTCCACAGCATGCTCAGAATTGCATCTGTAGCTCAGGGCGCTATGATTGGTGATGCTCCAATGATGAGACATCTTCCAAACTTCCTCTCCGGACTTGCTAAGGGCAGATCTCTTCCAAAGATTGCACAGGTTCCATTCAGAGATGTATTTGCTACAATCCAGCAGGATGTTCCAAATCCAAAGGGAAAGATTGCAATGTTCGCAGGTTGTCTCCTCGACTTCGTATACACAGACCTTGCACTTGCAGTTATTAAGGACCTCAACTCCGTTGGCTACATCGTAGACTTCCCAATGGGTCAGAGCTGCTGCGGTTGCCCAGCTTCCACATCTGGCGACGTTGAAAACGCAAAGATTACTGCAGACCTTAACATCGAAGCTATGCACGCTGAAGACTACGATTACGTAGTATCCGCTTGCCCATCTTGCACACACCAGATTCACCTCTACAAGACATTCTATGAAGAAGGTTCTGATATGCACAAGAGAGCTGTTGAACTTGCTGAAAAGACTATGGACTTCTCCAAGCTCTTCACAATTCTCGGCGGACTCCAGGATGCTGGCGACGATAAGCCAATGAAGATTACATATCATGATTCTTGCCACCTCAAGAGAAGCCTTGGCGTTTACAAGGAACAGAGAGAACTTCTTGCTCATACAAAGGGCGTAGAAATTATTGAAATGGCTGATTGTGATAACTGCTGCGGATTCGGTGGTACATACAGCGTAGAATTCCCTGAAATTGCTGGCCCAATCCTCGAAAAGAAGATGAAGAACATCGCTGCAACAGGAGCTGACACAGTTGCTGTTGACTGCCCGGGTTGTATGATGCAGATTAAGGGTGGCGCTGATGCTAGATGCATGGATGTTCAGGTTAAGCACACCGCAATGATTATCGCAGAGAAGAGAGGATTACTCTAAGCTTTGAATTACGCAGAAAAATGGCTTCCCGATGTGAAGCAGCAAATGCGAATTATTGCAGAGCATCCTTATAAAGAAACTCTTGTCGGAAAAGTTTTAGACGACGCGCTTGATACAAACGGCAAAATGGTAAGAGCAAGGCTTCTGATTTTAGCAGCAAGCTTTGGGCCAAAGATGCAAGAGCATAAAGATAGAATCGTAATGCTCGCAGCTATGGTGGAACTTACACATCTGGCATCTTTAATACACGATGACATAATCGACGAATCAGATTTTCGTAGAGGAAAGCCATCCATTCAAAGTAAGTATTCAAAAGATGCCGCCGTGTATGCAGGAGATTTCTTAATGGCTCGTATTAAATATTACGAGGCAAAAGAAAAGCTCAATGCAGCTTCAATGCTTTTATCAAAGGCAATTGAAGATATGTGTACAGGCGAAATTGGTCAGGCAATTTGCAGATACAAAGCAGACACAACAATGGAGCAGTATCTGTCAAATATAAACGGTAAGACAGTTGCCCTCTTTAAAACAGCTTGCCTTATGGGAAGCAAAGAAGCAGGTGCAGATAAAAAGACTGTAGGAATGCTGGAAGAAATCGGTATAGCGCTTGGTTATATGTTCCAGCTTAGAGACGATCTTTTAGACTTTACCGCTGACAAATATCATCTCGGCAAAGAGGCGCATAAGGATTTTCGGGAGGGCATTTACACTCTGCCAGTTCTGGCAGCTCTTGAAAAAGACGAAAGCGGAAAGCTTTCAAAGCTTATGCAAAAGAACGCAAAAAAAGCTTTAAGTGATGCTGAAATAAGTCAGGCGGAACAGCTTGTTATAGAGCTCGGCGGTGTTGAATACACCAAGGCTAAAATAAAAGAATGTTCCGATAAAATACAGGTTCTGCTTAAGGATCTTCCTAAAGCAGATGCTACAACTCTTCTTAAGAAATTAGTTAAGAATTTGGAGGAAAAATGATATGAGCGAAGAAAAGTTTGACGTCATCATAGTTGGTGGCGGTCTTGCCGGTCTTACAGCTGCATATGTTCTCGCAAATGATGGCTACGAAGTAATGGTAGTTGAACGCGGTGACTATTGTGGTGCTAAGAACATGACAGGCGGTAGACTTTACGGTCACAGTCTTGAAAGAATAATTCCGGGCTTTGCAGATGAAGCTCCGGTTGAAAGAAAAGTTGTTAAGGAAACAATTTCTCTTCAGTCCAAAAATGGCGCAGTAAACATCTCCTATCAGAGCCCTGATCTTGGAGAAACAGCTACTGCATCTTATACAGTACTTCGCGGCAAGTTCGATCAGTGGCTTGCTCAGAAGGCAGAAGAAGCTGGCGCAATGATTGCTACAGGCTTCAGAGTAGACGATGTTGTTCTTGATGAAAACGGCAAGGCTATCGGTATCGATGCTGCTGGCGAAATCATGAACGCAGACGTTGTAATTCTTGCTGATGGCGTTAACTCCCTCCTTGCACAGAAGCTCGGAATGAAGAAGGAAATCCTTCCAAACCAGGTTGCTGTAGGTGCAAAGGAAGTTATCAAGCTTTCAGAAAAGACAATTAACGAAAGATTCGGACTTAAGGATGGCGAAGGCGCTGCAATGATGGTTGCCGGCGACCCAACAGACGGAAACCTCGGTGGTGGATTCATCTACACAAATAAGGATTCCGTATCCATTGGTATTGTAGCTACACTTTCCGATATCGGAAGATCTCAGGTTCCAGTTACAGAAATGGTAGAAAGATTTAAGGAACATCCAGCTGTTGCTCCACTCATCGAAGGCGGAGAAATGATTGAATATTCCGGTCACCTTGTAACAGAAGAAGGCTTCCACATGATTCCAGAACTCTATAGAGATGGTATCCTTGTAGTTGGCGATGCTGCTGCATTCGTTATCAACCAGGGTTACACAGTAAGAGGTATGGACTTTGCTATCGAATCTGGTAAGCTTGCTGCTGAAGCAGTTAAGGCTGCAAAGGCTGCAGGAAAGTTCGATGCAGAAACACTTTCTGTTTACGAAAGACTTCTCGAAGATAGCTTCGTATTCGGCGATATGAAGAAGGCTGCTGGATTCCCAGAACTTCTCTCCGAACACGCAATCTTCAATGACGTTCCTGCAATTGCAGAAGACGTATTCAAGTCTCTCTTCGTTGTAGACGGCGGAGCTCCAAAGTCAATCGCTATGACAGCTGTTGACAGTGTTTGCAGACACACTTCTGCACAGGAATTAATTGGATTCCTTGGAAAGGCTATGGAGGTACTCTAATGAAAAGAATGTCAATTGATGATAAGCTTGCTGTAAATCTTTTCAATACAGACGATCACAATTCTCATATTGATGTAGATATTACAAGCACAGATGCTGCTGAAATTCAGAAGCTTGTACTTGCTTGCCCTGCAGGCTGCTACAGACTTATCGACGGTCAGTTCTCCTTCAGCCATCTTGGTTGCCTCGAATGCGGTACATGCCGTGTTCTCTCTGGCGGCAAGATTGTTAAGGCTTGGAACGTTCCAGAAAGCGGCGTAGGCGTATCCTTCAGACAGGGGTAATCGCCTAGAAAATGCAATAATAAAACCCCGAGGAAATCCTCGGGGTTTTTGATTTGCTATAAATGTTTCTTTATTTCACTATTTATTACTTTTTGCGTTGCAAACCACTTGTTTCTTTTCTGTTTTGCATAGTTTTTGTTCCATCAGAATGATATTTTAAGATTTCTAAGGGATATGTTCTTGCTAGGTCATACGTTTACTGAAAGCAGATACATTTTCTCTTTTTTTCAGTAAATTCATGGTAAGTATAGTCATTTTTTAGTTGGATTGTTTATAGAAAAGTGTCTTTTACTGAAAAAGAATTGCATATTACGGGAAAATAGCAAACCGTTCCGGAAGGAACGGCAAGCTATTCCGC
>JAKSSI010000044.1 GCA_024403175.1 Clostridia bacterium | reverse complement strand
ATACATCTTTTCTTATAGCAATTTTGTACCAGTCTGTAGGCTGCTCGATTTTAGGATTCTTGATGCAAAACACTGCAATCGCAACAATTGGGGTTAACAAGTCAGCATCTTTTATAGGAGCATCCACAGTAGCTTCAATTCTAGCTGGAGTAATATTCCTAAAAGAAAAGTTTACGCTTCTTCAGGTTATAGGAGCTATAATAATAGTAGGCGGCATATACATAGCCAATGCAAAGAACGGGAAAGAGTAACTTAATGAAAAGGTTATTACAGATAATTTTATGCGTTGTTCTTGTTTTTAGTTTTACTGGTTGCAGAAAAGGTAATCAGCAAGATAATAATCCTGTATCACAAAAGGAACAAATGCAGGAAACGACAGGTGCAGATGACAATATAGAAGGAGATACTCCAATGAAGATGTATATAGGAGAAACAGAGATTCCTGTTATCTGGGAAAACAATAATACTGTTTCCGAACTAAAAAACGAAGCTGCAAAATCGGACATAATAGTTTCAATGTCAATGTATAGTGATAACGAACAGGTTGGTTCTTTAGGTAAAAGCTACACAAGAAGCGATAAGCAGACTACTACACATAATGGAGATATAGTTCTTTATAATGGGAATAATATAGTAGTATTTTATGGTTCTAATACTTGGTCTTATACAAGGCTTGGAAAGATGAATTTGCCGGAAAAAGAAGTTACAAAGCTTTTATCTAATGGCAATGTTACATTGAAAATCACGTTAAAATAGAGCAATTAAAAACTCGCCAATCTCTTTTAAGAGCGGCGAGTTCTTCTTTTTCGCGCCTGCGATTCTTATCTTTTGCACTCTTATGTGCTACTGGGCACTGCTGGTGACCAAACATTACACGGTTTTTTCTAAGGTGTTCCTTCCTTTGCCTCTTAGACATCTTGTCAAGAAGCACAATTTTTTCTGCCATAATGACCTCCTAATAATAAAACTATCATCATTATACAGTAATAATTTTTTCAAATGGTGACATATAAATTACGAAATGATTAATTCTATTTTAATTATAGAGTACGATTTTCTTGACGAATAATTTCATATTTTATATCATAAATTTAATTAGGGTGAAATCATGCGGCTAAGATTTGTGGTGAAAATCGCGAAGATATAAGCTGCTTTTTTTGTATCAATTTCACAAACTTTCTACATTATATTTATTGTAATATACTAAATGATATGTTAAAATGTACTGCTAAAAAAGGATTTTGTGGGTATTAAACAAAGATTAGGGAAATTTTAGAGGAGGATTTTGTAGTTGAAAAACAAAAAACCAAACATGTTCAAAGGCATAGTTATGTATGCCATTCTATTTCTCGTAGTAATTGCCATCGTTAGCACTCTTAATGGTGTTTTCTCCGGCCAGAACTCCGATATCGAAACTCTTGAATACTCAGAATTCGTAGGACTTTTGGAAGAAAAGAAGGTTGAAAGCATTAAGGTTAACGAAGCAGGCCTTACATATTCTGGTCAGCTTAAGAACGGAACAAAATTTACTGTTAATATGCCATCTGCTTACGATATGGCAGTTATTTCCGAACAGTATATTCTTCCGCAAGCCGCAAAGGGCGACCTTGCTGTTTCCGCAGTAAGACAGTCTAACTTTATGGGTATTCTCTCTTGGCTGCCAACAATTATCATGTGCATCTTTATGGTCATTCTGCTTAGAAACTTAGGCGGAGGCGGCAAGGGAATGATGAACTTCGGTAAGTCCCGTGCCCGTATGACTAAGGGAGATGAGAAAAACAAGATTACATTTGAAAAGGTTGCTGGTCTTGAAGAAGAAAAGCAAGAACTTGCAGAAATCGTTGATTATCTCAAGAATCCAAAGAAGTATAGAGAAATGGGTGCCAGAATTCCAAAGGGTGTTCTTCTTGTAGGCCCTCCGGGAACAGGTAAGACATTCATCTCTAAGGCTGTTGCCGGTGAAGCAGGAGTTCCATTCTTCTCCATCTCTGGTTCGGACTTCGTAGAAATGTTTGTCGGCGTTGGTGCTTCAAGAGTTAGAGATCTTTTCACTGATGCTAAGAAGAATGCTCCATGCATTATCTTTATCGACGAAATCGATGCAGTTGGTAGAAGAAGAGGCGCAGGAATCGGCGGCGGAAATGATGAAAGAGAACAGACATTAAACCAGCTTCTGGTTGAAATGGATGGTTTCGACGCAAACGAAGGAATTATCGTTCTTGCTGCAACAAACCGCCCAGACGTATTAGATCCAGCTATCTTAAGACCAGGCAGATTCGATAGAGAAGTTACTATCTCCACACCAGACGTTAAGGGCAGAGAAGAAGTATTTAGAATCTACTCCAAGAACAAGCCTCTCGATGAAAATGTAGATCTTAAGATCTTAGCAAAGCGTACACCAGGTTTCACACCTGCTGACATTGAAAACATGATGAATGAAGCTGCACTTCTTACAGCAAGAAGAAACGGAACAATCATTCACATGGACGACTGAGAAGAAGCTATCACAAGAGCTATAGCTGGTCCGAAGAAAACATCTCGTGTAATGAGCGACAAGGAAAAGAAGCTTACTGCATATCACGAAGCAGGCCATGCCGTAGTAATGCGTTCACTTCCAGATTCCGACCCAGTTCATCAGGTTACAATTATGCCAAGAGGCAGAGCTGGCGGATTCACAATGTCACTTCCTGAAGAAGATAGATACTACGCAACAAAGGGCGAAATGCTCAATGATATCTGCCACCTTCTCGGCGGAAGAGTTGCAGAAGCAATTTACTTAGACGATATTTCTACAGGTGCTTCCAACGACTTAGAACGTGCAACAAACATTGCTCGCGATATGGTTACAAAGTACGGTATGACAGATGCTATCGGTCCTGTAAATTATTCCGACAACGACGAAGTATTCCTTGGAAGAGATTTCACTTCCAAGCAGAATTTCTCCGAAGCACTTGCTTCTAAGATTGATGCAGAAGTTCGTTCCATCATCGACAATGCTTATGCAAGAACTGTAGAAATTCTCAAGGAACACGAAGCAGAAATGCACAGGGTTGCTGGCGGACTTCTCGAAATGGAAACAATCGATGCAGAAGAATTCGAAGCACTCTTTACAGGCGAAAAGACTGTTGCAGATCTTCAGGCAGCAAACAATGAAAGAGCTGCTGCAAGAAAGGTTGTTGAAGAAGCAGAAGCAAAGAAGCGTGCTGAAGCTGAAGAATCAAGAAAGGCTGAAGAAGCAAAGCTTAACGGTGTAAGAGTTGCAGTGCTTGATAAAAACGGCAAGTATGTTATCAAGAGCGAAGAGCCTCAGCCAAAGCTAGGGGAAATTCCTGAAGAAAATAAAGTTTCTATAGACGAAGCGATAGAAGTTATTGAAGTAAAAGAAAACGCTGAACCTGAAGAAAAAGACTCTCAAGAAAACCAGTAATGAACAGTGAAATTTTTTCAAACAATTTAATAAACAGTACTATCTACTACCTGCTTAATTTTGAAAAGTATAAAACTTTCCAGCAGGCTGCAAGACAGGCTGCAATAAACAACAACTTTCAGATAGTTTTGCTTTCTGATGATTTCAACACACTGTTCTCAGTTGAAACAAGACATTTAGTTACGATTGAAGAAGTAATTAACTCTTCTTTCTCTCAATATGAAGGTAGAGAACAAAAGGGTGTTAGCTTTGATGTTAACGGTGTTTCTTCTTACTGGGGGTCTTGTGTTATTTCAGGAAATAAATATTATCTGATTCTCGTAGATAATGACAAAAACTATACTCAAGAAGAAATCGTAAAGCTTGCAGAAATTATAGAGCTTGCAATGGGTATGTGGAACTATGTTCCTCTCCGCGACCCATCTACAGAATTCGTAAGAACTCTAAGACGTGGAAACAAAGAACTAGCCGCATCGCTTGCTCATGAAATTAAGCTTAGCGAAAATGATATCGCTGCGGTATTCTCCATTACCGATATCAAAAAGAAAAAGGATGTTCAAAAAGTTTGGGCAGACTTTTCTGCATCTCAGGGTATGAGTTCAATAGTAAGTTCAGATCAAGATGAAATTACCGGTGTTGTATTAAAATCACCAACCCTTTCTTCATATAATGCAGAAGAGTGGGAAGTTTTCGGTGAAAAGCTCCATGAGGCCGGAGCATCTAGAGCTGTTCATGTAAGAGGCCTATACAGTATCGAAGAGACCTGCAATGCATTTAGACTCATAGGCGAAACCGAAGCATTTACTCAAATAGTATTTCCATACAGATATTCATTCAGTAAATTCGAACTTTCATTTATTTCTAACTGCTTAAGTCTTTGTGTTAAGGGTGGTATTCAGAAAAAGAATTCTTTAGATGTAATACGTCCATTAATTCAAAGAACAGATCTTAAAACAAAGCAGCTTAAAGAAACTCTTGAAACCTTTGTACTTGATGCAGGATTATCCACAAACAAGACAGCAGAAATTATGGACATTCATGCAAATACAGTACAGTACAGACTGAAGAGAATTAGAGAAATGCTCGGTGTAGATATAACATCTAGCACAGTGCTGCCAGCATTAATGACAGCATTGGCAGTGTCAAGAATTGAAAAGGAGGCCGGGCCATTCTAAAAGAAGGCGCAAACAATTATGTTATTAGCAATTGATGTAGGCGATACAAATCTTGTCTGTGGTCTTTATGATGGCAAGGAACTTAAGCAGTTCTGGAGACTTGAAACAAATCAAGGGAAGTCAGCAGATGAATACGGAATCGCTTTAAAGCAGATGTTTGTTACAGACGGTTATGGATTTGATTCAGTAGATTCTATTGTAATCTCCAATGTAGTACCATCTATGACTTTCATGCTTCAGCATTTATGCGAAAAGTATTTTAATAAAGAACCACTTATTCTCGAACCAGGTGTTAAGACAGGACTCGTAGTAAAATACGATAATCCAAAATCTCTTGGTTCAGATAGAATTGCAAATGCTGTTGCAGCATATGCAAACTATCCTGCACCTCTTATGGTAATCGATTTCGATACAGCTACAACCTTCTGTGCAGTAACAGATAAAGCTGAATACATCGGTGGTGCAATTGCTCCAGGAATAAAGATTTCATCTGAAGCTTTATTTAAGAGCACATCTAAGCTTCCAAGAATTGAACTCGAAGTTCCAAAGCGCGTAATCTGCAGAAATGCTGCTGAATGCATGCAGTCCGGTGTATTATACGGACACATCGGAATGGTTGAATATCTTGTTAAGCGCATGAAAGAAGAAATCGCAGAAGAATGTGGTTTCGAACCAGGCTCTAAAAAAATTACTGTTATTGCAACAGGTGGTCTTGCAAAATATATTTCCGACTACACTGAATGCATCGATGTAGTTGATAAGAGACTCAGACTTACAGGACTCGAGCTTATCTATGAAAAAAATAAGTAAGCCTGTAATGGCCCCAATGGCGGGCGTTACCGATTGTGTATTTAGATACTTTGTTCATCGCGAAGGTGCAGAGCTTACTTATACAGAGCTTGTATCGGCAAAAGGCTTTTATTACAAAAGCCCTGGTACAGAAGAACTTCTCACCATTCACGAAAGAGAAGGCGATGTAGGAATTCAGTTATTTGGTTCCGAACCAGATATGATAGCTTATGCAGTAAGAGAACTTGAAGGCAGACCAAATGTACTCATAGATATAAATATGGGTTGCCCGGTGCCAAAGGTTTTCAAGAACGGTGAAGGGTCGGCATTACTTAAGAATGCTGATTTAGCTGCAAAGTTAGTAGATGCGGCAAAGGCTAATACGAAAAAGCCTGTCACATGCAAAATGCGAATCGGTATAAATCAAGATCCATACGATTATGTAAGCTTTGCGAAAAAGCTTGAAGATGCTGGTGCTGATGCAGTGGCTGTTCACGGAAGAACAAGAGAGCAGTACTACAGTGGCAAAGCCAACTGGGATGCAATAAAAGAGATAAAATCAGAACTTAAAATTCCGGTAATAGGAAATGGCGATGCATTTACTCTTGATGATGCAAAACGCTTAAAGGAACATACTGGCTGCGACTGCGTAATGATAGGCAGAGGCGCGCTGGGAAATCCTTGGGTGTTCTCAGGAAAAAAGCCAAGCAAAGAAGAAATAATAAATCAAATCTTAGAACATATGCAGCTACTCATTGAATTTAAAGGTGAAGTTCGCGGCATAAAAGAGATGAGAAGGCATACATCTTGGTACTTAAAAGGAATTCAAGGTGCAGCCGAATTTAGAAGAAGAGTTAATAGTGCAGCATCAGCTGCTGAAATAACAAGTTTATTAAAGGAGATTTAAAATGGCAGAAGAAATCTTATTAACCCAACAAGGTTATGATGACTTAGTAAAAGAACACGAATATCTTGTATCAGTACGTCGTGCAGAAGTTTCCGAACACTTAAAGGAAGCAAAATCCTACGGAGACCTTTCTGAAAATGCTGAATATGATGCTGCAAAAGATGAACAGAGAGACCTTGAAGAAAGAATTGCTCGTATTGAATACATGATGAGAAATGCCAAGGTTATTTCTGAAGAAGAACTCACAGGCGACAGCGTTAACCTTGGTCTTACAGTAAAGATTAAGGACGTTGAAACAAAAGAAAAGTATACATACACAATCGTAGGTATCACAAATGCAGATCCATTCGAAGGAAAGATTTCCAACGAATCTCCTGTAGGCAAGGCTCTTCTTGGTAAGCGCAAGGGCGAAAAAGTAGAAGTAGTAATGCCTGACAACAAGACAGTAACATATCAAATTATGGAGATTATTAAAAATGAGTAACGAAAACCAGAACATGCAGCAGCCATCTGAATCCGAACAGTTTCAGATTAGAAAAGAAAAGCTTGTAGCCCTTCAGCAGGCTGGTGCAAATCCATTTGCTATTACAAAGTTCGATCAGAACAAGTTCTCTGCACAGATTAAGGCAGAATTCGATGGCCTTGCAGCAGAAGAACATTCCGGAAAGTTCTTTAACCTTGCCGGAAGACTTATGTCTAAGAGAGTTATGGGTAAGGCTTCCTTTGCTCATATCAGAGACGACCAGGGCGATATTCAGCTCTACGTAACAAGAGATAATCTTGGAGAAGAAGCATACGCTGCATTCAAGAAGCTCGACATCGGCGATATCGTTGGTGCAACAGGTGAAGTATTCAAGACAAAGACAGGAGAAATTTCTATTAGAGTAGAAAAGCTTACACTTCTTTCTAAGTCTCTCCACCCACTCCCAGAAAAGTTCCACGGACTTACAGACACTGAAATGAGATATCGTCAGCGTTATGTTGATCTTATCTGCAATCCAGAAGTTAAGGAAACATTCAAGAAGAGAAGCAAGATTATCAGCGGCGTAAGAAAGTATCTTGATAACATCGGATACCTCGAAGTAGAAACTCCAATTCTTACACCATTCGAAATCGGTGCTTCCGCAAGACCATTTACAACACACCACAATACTCTTGATATTGATATGGTTCTTCGTATTGAAACAGAACTTTATCTTAAGAGACTTATTGTAGGTGGTATTGATAGAGTATACGAAATCGGCAGAATCTTCAGAAATGAAGGTATGGATAGAAAGCACAATCCAGAATTTACTTCTATCGAACTCTATCAGGCATACACAGACTACGAAGGAATGATGGATATCGTAGAAGGACTCTTCAAGACTCTTGCAGATGATGTTTGTGGAACAAGACAGATCCCTTACAACGGAAAGATTATCGATTTCGATAACTGGACACGTATGACAATGAGAGAAGCTGTAAAGAAGTACTCTGGCGTTGACTACAACGATTGGAAGACAGACGAAGATGCTATTGAAGCAGCAAAGGCTAACCATGTAGAACTTCCAGAAGTTAAGACAAAGGGTAACATTCTTGCAGAATTTTTCGATGCATTTGTAGAAGATAAGCTTGTACAGCCTACATTCATTTATGAATATCCAGTAGACATTTCTCCACTTGCAAAGAGAAAGCCAGATGAACCAGAATTCACAGAAAGATTTGAATTCTTCATCGACTGCATGGAATTCGGTAATGCATTCTCCGAACTTAACGACCCAATCGACCAGAAGGGTAGATTCGAAAGACAGGTTAAGGAAAGACTTGAAATCGAACCAGATGCAAAGTGCCAGGTAGACTACGATTTCGTAAATGCTATTGAATACGGTATGCCACCAACAGGCGGTCTTGGAATCGGTATCGACAGACTTGTAATGCTTCTCACAAACAGCGCAAGCATTCAGGATGTTTTACTCTTCCCGACAATGAAGCCGGAAGGCGCAAATGCATCTAAGAAGGAAGAAAAGAAGATTGACTTCAGCAAGGTAGAAATCGAACCACTCTTTGCAGACTTCGTAGATTTCGATACATTCAGCAAGAGCGATTTCAGAGCTGTAAAGGTTAAGGCATGTGAAGCAGTAAAGAAGTCTGAAAAGCTTCTTAAGTTCACACTTAACGATGGTACAGGTACTGATAGAACAATACTTTCTGGCATTCATAAGTTCTATGAACCAGAAGAATTAGTTGGAAAGACACTCATTGCAATTACAAATCTTCCACCAAGAAAGATGATGGGAATTGAATCCAACGGAATGCTTTTATCTGCAGTAAATAACTATGAAGGCGAAGAAATGCTGAACCTTCTTATGGTAGACGGAAACATCCCAGCCGGCGCTAAGCTTTACTAAAAAGGTACACTGAACCTCAGAAAGGTTCAGTAGTTCAAGAAGAAAAAAAGAAGAAAAGTTACAACAAAGGAGAGATTTTTTACATCTCTCCTTTGTGT
>JAKSSI010000043.1 GCA_024403175.1 Clostridia bacterium | reverse complement strand
CGAAATGGAATTCATAGATGAAATGAGATTCATCTCCGGATTCTATGCAAACCTTAGTGACCCTGACACCGTAGCAGCTATCTTGGACTACGAAGCTCCATCTCAGCTTCAGGCTATGATTAACGACGGTATAATTACAGAAAATGCTGATGGCAAAATTGCCACAAGCTTCGACACTGCTGAAGTTACAACAACTCCAGACACACTTGTAGTTAAACTGATAGAAGATTACTCCGCAGACGACTACACATTCGTATACACTGCAGTTTACACTTACAGCGATTTTGGAAATGCAAAGCCTGAAATTAGTGCCGATGCTAAGTCTCATGCGGCAGACGCAAAGGAATTCCATGAGTACATGCAAAAGGCTGAAATGATTGGGGATCTTATGGGCGAATACATTGATAGTGTAAGCGGCCGCGCAACCCTTATGGTGGTTCAGGGCATGTCATCAGATCTTGTAATGGAAGTTGCTTGGGCTGACAGCGCATTTGAAACTTACTACTGGAGAATGAGCTGCGACATCGATGTAAATAACCTTACTTTAAACTATACTGATTGCGAAAGCTATGTTGTTAAGGTTGATGCCAACGGCAACGAAACTTCAAAGACTATTTACAATGACGGCAAAGGATACTTCTCTCTTTACGGCGATGTTATTAAATGGAACGGCGCCGAAGAACCAAGCTGTCAAAACTGCGAATTCGTTTTGATGTAAAAAGTGTAAGAAAAAAGTAAACTAAGCGCAATTTCTGTTTGTAGATTGTTCCGAGCTGCAAGCGATGGAAGAATCACAAACCAAGAAATAAGCGGATACAAAAAATCAGGGTGACATTGAGGGGATTCTCATATCGATGCAAAGCGAGAGATGAGAACTCCGAAATGGCAGGACCCTGATTTTTAATATGTGTATTTTAGCGAGCGTGTGCCCCTTGCGGAATACATAAAATGTCTTTTTGATTGTAATCAATTGCACTAATCCATAAAATAGCGGTCTAAAATGTTTTCAATTTGCGCGCTGTCAAATGGCGCTGCTTCGCTCTCAAAAATGTAGATAAATCGAGACGCATCAGGCGTGGTTTGGTACGCGGCAATCTTTCGCATAGCCTTTGCATAGTAGTCTGGGTCGTCCATAAGGCCGAAGTATTCTAAGTAATAAAGCTCGCCAGTGCGAGGGTGCATGATAGTAAAGTCAGGGTAATAGGAATTCCATCCGACTTTGTAAAGTTCTTCGTTTCTGTAAGCAAGATTCCGATGAATTACCATTTCACTAATCAGCAATTCTGCCTTTGACCGGAAGCGTCTGCCATCGGACGAAATATAGTTTTCATCCAAATCAAAGTGCATAGGATTTTTAGGATAATCCTGTTTCATCCACGCCTGGCCATAATCTAACAAGTTTACGCTTTCGGCCAGTACATCCGGCGAAAGCATCGGGAACTTTTCTTTAAGAAAGTGTTCGTGCCACTCTCTGTCGGTTATTCTAAGTGAAAGCACATCGCCAACCGCTGCATTCGCCGGTGCATAAGGCGTATTTTTTATAAAAAGCTTTTCTAATTCGATCTTGGCCCGCGTTAGAATCTCTTTTGCCTTACAAAGAACTTCATAATCAGACTGTAGGCATGCTTTACATGCCAATTCCACCTGAGCCTTGTCATCGCAAGTAAGCGCAGTGCGAGATCGCTTGCCCTCGATATACCGTTCTCTATAAAAAACAAATTTTTTTCCATTTTTTCCGCAAACAAGTTTCCCATCCGGACATGCTTTTATACGTTTTGTGACAAATCTAAGTTTCTTATTAAGTTTTGTCACAAATTTATTGAATTCGCTGAAAAATTCCATTGTTTTCTCCGTTAAATTAAGAAGTGATAAGGTCTTTTGTGACAAAATTGGAAGAAATATGAGATTTTGTCACGAGTTTAGATGTAATAGATGTTTTTTAATAAAGGATTTGTGACAGAATTGAGTGCGCGTTGCTATTTTGTCACAAATCGGTTTTGTGTGCATCAATATTATAGCAACAATGTAAATAAATGGAAACAAAATACGGAAAGTTGTGACAAATATGAATAAAATGATGAGATTTGTCACAAATCACGATTTTTGACTGGTGAGAGGCTGGACACATTTGATTTGTAGCAGTGGGCGGCGGCTTCACTTTGTAAGAGTGGCGGCAACCTCTGCTATCCGCGCCCACTTTATTGCGCTTTTTTGGTTTTCAAAAATCTTCATCCATATACATTCTATCTATTATTAATGTATAAATTATTTGTTCTCAAACTAATTCGTTTGTGATAAAATAATCAAGTGGAGTTGTATCGCCGAAGGCTTATGCGACGAGCACTGCTGGCAAGCTACCAATATGGAGTTTAGCCGCCACAGAAAAATGGAGTGTATATATTATGAAGTATAAAATCGTTTCAGACGCAGTTGTAAGACGTCTTCCAAGATATCGCAGACATTTAAAGGATCTGCAGAATAATGGTGTAGAAAGAATTAGTTCTGGAGAACTTGCAGATAAGATGAATCTTACTGCCAGCCAGATTCGTCAGGATTTAAACCACTTCGGTGGATTTGGTCAGCAGGGTTATGGCTACAGTGTTGAAAATCTTCACGATGAAGTTTCTAACATTCTGGGTATGAATAAGGTTTATAGCGTAGTTATGGTTGGCTGCGGCCGCCTTGGCGAAGCTCTTGCAAACTTCCTTAAGAACTACGAACCAAATTTCCAGATTAAGGCCATCTGCGACATTCGTCAGGATCTTCACGGTAAGGAAATCGTAGGCGTAAAGATTATGAATGCTGAAGAATTCGGCGCATATCTTGATAAGAGCCCTGCAGATATCGGAATCCTTACTGTTCCTACAAATCAGCTTGGCGACGTAGTAGATCTTCTTGTTTCTCACGAAATCAAGGGCATCTGGAACTTCAGCTTAAACGACTTAGAAGTAAAGGGCGTTGCAGTTTCCAACGTACACCTTTCCGACAGTCTTCAGAGCTTGGTATATTATATAAATCATCCTGAATAAGGGAATAAAAAATAGGCGTCCCTAGTGGGACGCCTAATTTTTTCTAGCTTTATATGCTACTAATTAGCTTTATATGCTATTTACGAAATTAACCTTCAACGATAGCTTCGTTTGGGCATGTGCCAGCGCAAGCACCACAGTCGATGCATGTTCCAGCGTTGATTTCGTACTTTCCGTTTCCTTCAGAGATGGAATCTGTTGGGCATTCACCTGCGCAAGCGCCACAGGAGATGCAAGCATTTGTAATCTTGTAAGCCATTGGTATACCTCCTTAAAAAATTTGTAATTACAACATAGTAAGTATACAAAGTTTAGGGGTACATTTCAATACTTTTTGGCTATTGTAATAAATTTAACACATTTTCGAAAAATGACTACTTACGGACTGTCGGGCCCAAGCGGCACCGGCAAAAGCTACAACGCAATAGAGCTGTGCGCTCGCATGGACATTCCGGCTCTTATCGACGACGGTCTTTTTATATTTGAAAACAATGTAGTGGCAGGCATCTCGGCCAAGAGAAACGAAACAATGATAGGCGCCACCAAAACCGCCATCTTCTCCGACCCAGCCCATGCTCAGGAGGTTCGCAACGCCATTCTTCTGGCAAACCCATCATCGATTTTAATTCTTGGTACCTCCGACCGCATGGTAGACCAGATTGCCAAAACCCTTCAGCTGCCACCAATTGAGGAGCACATTCATATAGAAGACATTTCTTCTCCAAAGAAAATGGAACTTGCAAGAAAGCTTCGTACAAAAGAGGGTATGCACACCATTCCAGCCCCAACTATGGAGCTTAAGAAGCAGTTCTCTGGCTATCTTTTAGATGCGCGACGCAGCGTAAAATTTACAAAAGATAGCGAAAGTCTAAAAGAAAAAACCATAGTTAGACCAACTTTCTCATACCTTGGAAAGTATGAAATTTCAGCAAAAGTAATTACCGACATCGCTGAAAAAATTATCTTAGACACACCTGGTGCCGCCCAGCTTTTGTGGTCGGCATCTTCTAATACAGATGCGGGCATGATAATCCGCGTGGTAATTTTGTGCGACTTTACCTCAAAACTCAAGGACTGCACCCGTGCCATTCAAGGACAAATTGCCGAGGCCGTGCGCCACATGACAGCCTTTAACGTGCTCCGTGTAGATGTTGAAGTTCGCGGCTTTAAATAAGCATGCAAGCGCCGCTCAAATAACACAATTTCTTCACTTAATAATTGTTGACACTGTTTTATAATAGTATATAATAGATTTAGCACTCAGGAAGAATGAGTGCTAATAATTAGTTTAAACGATCGAGAGATTTAAAAAGATATCATTTAATGGAGGCATTGAGATGAACATTAGACCTTTAGGCGACAGAGTATTAATTAAGCGCGTCGAAGCAGAAGAAAAGACAGCTGGCGGACTCATCCTTGCAGCAACAGCTAAGGAAGCTCCACAGATGGCTGAAGTTATTGCAGTTGGCCCTGGCGAAGTTGTAGATGGAAAGACAGTTCCAATGCAGGTTAAGGTTGGCGACAAGGTTTACTTTGCTAAGTACGGCGGCACAGAAATCAAAGTAGACGGCACAGAATATATCATTATTTCCGAAAAGGAAATCCTTGCAATTGCAGAATAAGATTAGAGATTTAAAGAGGTAAATAAAATGGCAAAAGATATTAATTACGGCGAAAATGCTAGAAGAAAGCTTCAGGCCGGCGTAGATAAGCTTGCAAACACAGTAAAGATTACACTCGGACCAAAGGGCAGAAACGCAGTAATCGCAAAGAGCTATGGTTCTCCACTTATCACAAACGACGGTGTTACAATCGCTAAGGAAATCGAACTCGAAGACGCTTATGAAAACATGGGCGCTCAGATTGTTAAGGAAGTTGCTTCCAAGACAAACGATGTTGCCGGCGACGGTACAACAACAGCTACACTCCTTGCTCAGATTATCATCAAGGAAGGTTTCAAGAACGTAGCTGCAGGCGCAAACCCAATGGTACTCAAGAAGGGTATTCAGGGCGCTGTAGACGTAGCAGTTGAAGAACTCAAGAAGCTCTCCCACGCTGTAGAAAACAAGGATGAAATCAAGCAGGTTGCTGCAGTTTCCGCTGCAGACGAAGAAGTTGGTCAGCTTATCGCAGACGCTATGGAAAAGGTTGGCAACGCAGGTGTTATCACTGTTGAAGAATCTAAGTCCATGGGCACAACTCTCGAAGTTGTAGAAGGTATGCAGTTCGACCGCGGATTCCTTTCTCCATACATGGTAACAGACACAGAAAAGATGGAAGCTGTTATCGAAAACCCATTCATTCTCATTACAGATAAGAAGATTACAAACATTCAGGAAATCATGCCACTCCTTGAACAGATCCTCAAGATGGGCAAGAAGCTTATGATTATTGCTGAAGATGTTGAAGGCGAAGCTCTTGCAACACTTGTTGTAAACAAGCTCCGTGGCGTACTCGACGTTGTTGCTGTTAAGGCTCCAGGCTTCGGCGACAGACGTAAGGAAATGCTCACAGATATCGCTATCTTAACAGGTGGTACAGTAATTTCCGAAGAAACAGGCCTCGACCTTAAGTCCGCAACTATCGATATGATGGGTCACGCTGCAACAGTTAAGGTTTCTAAGGAAACAACTGTTATCGTAGACGGCATGGGCGACCAGGAACAGATTAAGGCTAGAGCTGCTGTTATTGCTGCTCAGGCTAAGGAAACAAAGTCTGATTACGACAGAGAAAAGCTTCAGGAAAGACTTGCTAAGCTTTCCGGCGGCGTAGCAGTTATCAAGGTTGGTGCTGCAACAGAAACAGAACTCAAGGAAAGAAAGCTCAGAATTGAAGATGCTCTCAACGCAACAAAGGCTGCTGTTGAAGAAGGTATCGTAGCAGGTGGCGGTACAGCTCTTGTAAACGTAATTCCAGCAGTTAAGGCTTATGTTGAAACACTCTCTGGCGACGTTAAGACAGGTGCTCAGATTATCGTAAGAGCTCTTGAAGAACCAGTTAGACAGATTGCTGAAAACGCTGGTTTTGAAGGAAGCGTAGTTGTAGCTGCTGTTAAGGAAGCTGCAAAGGGAACAGGCTTCAATGCTGCAACAGATGAATATGTAGATATGATGTCTGCAGGTATCGTTGACCCAACAAAGGTTACACGTTCTGCACTTCAGAATGCTGCATCTGCATCTTCCACACTTCTTACAACAGAAGCAGGTATCGTAGAAATTAAGGATCCTGCTGCTGACGCTGCACAGGCTGCTGCAATGGCTCAGGCTGGCGGTATGGGCGGAATGATGTAATTTGGGCAAAAGTTCCAAAAACAAAAAATAAACAAGGGGCGGTGCTTTAAAGGTGCCGCCCTTTTATGTTATAATTAATTATTGCTTATAATTTATTATTAATATAAAAGAGAGGATATTATTATGGGACACGGACCACTTAGTGGAATCAAGGTTCTGGACATGACACAGTTCGAATCCGGAACAGTATGCACAGAAACACTTGCTTGGATGGGCGCTGAAGTTATTAAGGTTGAAAGACCAGTAGTAGGCGAACAGGGCAGAGGTACACCAGGTAAGCCAGGCGAAGATAACTATGGCTTCCTCGTAATGAACATGAATAAGCGTTCTATCACTTGCAATGCAAAGACTCCAGAAGGAATCAAGCTCCTCAAGGAACTCATCGCAAAGGTAGACGTATTTGTAGAAAACATGGGTCCTGGTTCTGTAGACAGACTCGGACTTACATATGAAGCTTGCAAGGAAATTAACCCAAAGCTTATCTATGCATCTCTTAAGGGATTTGCACAGAACGGCCCATTTAAGGACTTCCCTGCATTCGACCCAGTTGCAACACACACAGGTGTTATGATTTCTGCAACAGGTCTTCCAGAAATGCCAATCAAGGCTGGTATCTCCATTGCTGACTCCGGTACAGGTATTCAGCTTGCTGGTTCCATTGTTGCTGCACTCTTCCAGAGAGAAAGAGAAGGCATCGGCCAGAGAGTAGATCTTGCTATGCAGGACTTCATGATTGGTCTTTCCAGATCCCAGTGGGAACCATACTATGCTAACGGCGGCGTTCCAAACAGACGTGTAGGAAACGGCATGCCACTCGAAGACGTAGCTCCATCCGGAACATACCCTTGCAAGCCATTCGGACCAAACGACTACGTTCACATTTACTGCGCAAGAAGACCAGAATCCAAGCAGTGGGATAACCTCTGCAAGGCTATCGGCAGAGAAGATCTTATGCAGGATGTAAACCCACTTATGGCTACACCAAGAATCAGATTCCAGAACGTTGAAATCGTAGACGCTGCTATTTCTGAATTCTGCGCTAAGCACACAAAGATGGAAGTTATGGATATCGTTTGCAACGCAGACGTACCATGCGGTGCTGTACTCGACGTTAAGGATATTACTAACGACCCACAGTACTATGCTGAAGATAGAAAGATGATGGTAGAAGTAGAACACTATCAGAAGGGTAAGGTAAAGCTCCCAGGATTCGCTCCACAGCTCTCCGAAAACCACATCGATTACAAGGCTGCTCCAGCTCTTGGTGAAGCAAACCAGGAAGTATACGGAGATCTCCTTGGATACACAGCAGAACAGCTTGAAGAACTCAAGGCTAAGAAAGCTATTTAATGTCTAGACACACAAGAATAAAAAACAAAAAACGATTCACGATTGCGATTTTACTCGCAATCGTGATTGTTATTTTATTAGTACTTGGTTTATTTAAACTGGTTACTAAACTGCAGCATCCGGCTCCAGATCCAAAGCCAAATCCTATTGAAAATTCAACAGGCAGCGGCATTGATAATGGTAATAAGCCGGCTCCAGACCCTGCGCCAAAACCTCTTACACCAGAAGAGGAAAAGCAGCAGAGATTGGATAAAGAAGTTGCAGATGCAGCGGCAAAAATCTCAAGTGCTCAGACAGATGCCAAGGCAAAGGGCTCTGCCACATTTAGCACTCAGGAAGATTTCAACTTAATTCTCGTCAACAAGACTTACACATTGTCTAAAGACTATTGGCCAGACGATATGGTTACTATAAGCCGTTTCGTTCAGGGCGTAGGTTCAGACGATACACATAAGATGAGAAAGGTTGCCGCAGACGCGCTTAATGAAATGTTCGATGCCGCTATGGCAGAGGGCATAGAATTAAGACTTCGTACAGGTTTTAGATCTTATGACTATCAAACAAACTTGTACAACTCCTACGTAAAGAACCACGGACAGAAAGAGGCAGACACTTATTCTGCACGTCCGGGAAATTCTGAGCATCAGACTGGTCTTGCTTGCGATCTCGGCGGCAAGTCTCAGGGCTTTGTTCTTTCAACAAAGTTTGGCGAAACACCTGAAGGCAAATGGGTTGCTGAGCATGCTCACGAATACGGATTTATCATTCGCTACATCGATGGTACTTCCTCAAAGCCAGGTGAGTACACAGGCTATATTTACGAAGCTTGGCACATTAGATACATTGGCGTTGAGCACGCCACAAGGGTCAAAGAACTTGGAATTACGCTCGAAGAATATTTAGGACTAATTTAGGAATAAGTTATTGGATTTGGACACAATTTAATGAGGTGACACTATGGCACAGAGTAACGATGTAAGACCACGCAGCTTAAAGAGAATTAAGACAGCTGCTCAGGCAAAGGCTTATATCAATCAGCAGATTAAGGAAATTCAGGAACAGGTTGGCGACGGCAAGGTTCTTCTTGCTTTAAGCGGCGGTGTAGACAGCTCTGTTTGCGCAGCTCTTATCAGCAAGGCAATCGGCAAGAATCTTACTTGCGTACACGTAAACCACGGCCTTCTCCGTAAGGGCGAACCAGAACAGGTTTGCAAGGTATTCACAAAGTCTTTCAAGACAAACCTTGTTTACGTAGA
>JAKSSI010000042.1 GCA_024403175.1 Clostridia bacterium | reverse complement strand
ACCTTTTGCAATATTTACTCCGCAAAGCTTATTTGGAACATCTGTAATTGCACTCTCCTCGACCTTCGAAAGAGCCTCTAAATAGTTGCTGCCCTTAAAGAGAATTTTGTTTGCACTGGCTGCACCAATTCCGCTATAAAAAGCAATAGGAATTGATATAACCATTGCACACGGACAAGATATAACAAGGAAAGTTAATCCTGTATGAATCCATCTGCCCCATTCACCTGTAACAATGGATGGAACAATTGCTATAAGCACTGCGCAAACAACAACTACAGGAGAATAGATTCTAGCAATCTTTGTAATGTACTCTTCAGTATTTCCTCTAAAGATTGTGGCATCTTCTGCTATTTCCAAAGCTTCGTCTGAACCAACATTATCTTCTGCATGTTTGCTTTTAATAAGTTCCTCAATACTGCTTCTAGATTTTTCTACAGCTCTAGTCTGAAGGAATTGACCAATACGATAAAGAATCATTACCATAATAGCTTCTTCGTATTCGCCAATGCAAAAAGCACCTATACTAGCTACGCACATTAGAAAATATTCGTCGAAGATATCTCCCCTCTTAATATTTCTAAATGCAGATTTTAGTACAGGAAAACCGATTACCAAATATGCAATTATACAAATTACGAAGGTAATAGTTTCTTTCATTTACTTTAAAATTTCCCAATCTGGTTCTTGTTCTTTAATAAGCTTTTCAACTGAAGCATATACTGCATCTATCTTATCTTCTGCGGCTTCTAAAAGCACTTTGCCTGTGGCAAAGCTAACCACAGCAACATCTACATCCGGAAGCGCATTTATAGCCTTTTCCATTTTAGATGCACAGTTAGCACAGTGTATTCCTTTAACCTTAAATGACTTCTTCATTTTAAACCTCCTTTTACCCCCAAAAAAAAGTGGCATACTCTATAGTATACCACTTTTTGTCAAGTTATTAACCGTTATGAGCAGCCTTTAAATCATCCCATGTGTTATAGATGCCTGCTGCATGCATTTCTTCAAGTTCAGCATCTGTATAGCCGAGCTTCTTAAGAGTGCTTTCAGTGTCTGCACCAAGATAGGATGCAATCTTGAAATCTGGAAGTTCTTCACCAACCTGTGCAGGGTGTCTTACGAGCTTAACCTTAAGGCCTGTTGGATATTCCATATCATAGAATACATCGTTTGCTGCAATCTGTGGGTCAACAAGGATATCCTTCCATGTCTGGCAAATTGCAAATGGGATATCAGCTTCTGTAAGAATCTGCTTCCATTCTTCTGCAGTCTTCTTAGAATATGCATCTTCCATAATTTCAATGAATTCTGCATAAAGATCGTTTTCAGCAATGGATTCCATTGTGTTGTACTTCTTGTTATCAACAAGATCTGGTCTGCCAAGAGCTGTCATGTACTTTCCGAAGAGCATATTGAAAGGTGGTACACATGCCTGAATGTACTTGCCATCCTTAGACTTATATGCACCATTGAATGGATTGTTGATTTCCTTGTATGTAAGTGGATAAGACTTACCAATTCCTTCAAACTGTTCAGACTGAAGCATTGTAGCCTGGCAGAATACAGAAGAGTGAACAAGGTTTGTGCTTACCTTTTCTCCGTTGCCTGTCTTAAGAGCCTTAATGTATGCTGCAAGAACAGCTTCACCAAGAGCCATACCTGCTACTGTGTCGCCAAAGCCAGGAGCAAGGATGAATGGTCTTTGTTCTCTATCCTTAAGGGAACCAAGTGCACCGCCTCTGCCCCAGAATGCTGTGAAGTCATAGCCTGGAAGATCCTTATCTGGACCCTTTTCACCATAGCCGGTAAGACTTGCGAATACCATCTTAGGGAACTTCTTGTGGAGTTCTTCATATGTAAGACCCTGCTTTGCAAGAGCCTGTGTTCTCCAGTTTGTAAGGAAGATATCGCAATCTTCAAGAAGCTTAAAGAGAGCTTCCTTACCCTTTGGATCCTTTAAGTTTAAAACGATGCTCTGCTTGTTTGCGTTGAGATAATCGTATGTTGTATTTTCATAAGGGCTAGCGCTTCTCCATTCAGATGCGCCTGTCCAACGGAGAAGGTCTCCGCTCTTTGGTTCTACTTTAATAACTTCTGCACCCTGGTTTGCAAGGAACAGACCGCAGCTTGGAACAGCTACGAATGTAGCCATTTCTACTACTTTTACGCCTTCTAATGCTTTCATGTGTTTCTCCTTTTATTAAATGATTTCCTTAAAGGTTTCAATGATAGTTCTTACCTGCTCGAAGTTTACCATCTGCTGATCTATTTCGATTGAAGTAAATGGTATGCCTTCTTTATCCATAGCATTCTTTGCAAGAGGATAATCGAATTCTTCTGGATCGCAGAATTTGCAACCGACCCAGATTACGCCTTCAGCCTTTTCTTCTTTTGCAAGATTTACAAGATTCTTAATGCGTTCCTTTGTTGGATCGAAGAGTATACTTGAACCTTCTAATGATGCAAGTCTTTCTCCATATCCAGAAACAGGATCTGCTTCAACTACAGGCAGTGGATTTCTGAAATCCACAGATTCATGAACAATCTGATCCGCAACAATAGAGATTTTGTTATCATCGAAAATCTTCATAAGGTTTTCGCTATCTTCCATTATACCTGTTGTAACAACCTTAATTCCAGTCCATTTTTCTTCAGGCATCTTAGAAAGTTCGTCATTAAGAGATTTAAGCATTTCTGTATGAGCAGCTCTATCCATAAAGTAACGACTCTTAAGTACAGCTGCACGATTTACACAGCTTACGGTATTTGGATGCTGAGCGCTAAGCTTTGTAAACTTTAAGCACTCTTCTCTGTTCTCGTTATATACGTTGATTGCTTTTATCATTTCTGCAGACTCAAGTTTCTTGCCTGCAATTGCTTCAAGCTTTGCAACAATTTCCTTATATGTTACTGTTGTAAATTCCTTACCTGCAGCTATCTTTCTGTTATTTGCATAAGGAACATCGATAACAGGAATATTCTTTACACCGTACTTCCAGTTTGTTCCCATGCCCTTTAAAGCATCGCAGCTTAAAGGAACCATAATTGCACTCAAACCGGCAAGAGCTCCTGTGATACCCATTTCAAGAACTGTATGCACAATTGAGCAGTAGAATGCAGGGAAATACTTCTTTGATTCACTTGCCTGAATGTTTGCACCCCAAAGGCCAAAAGGAATAATACCTAAAGCATATGCTGCTTCTTCAGGAGCATAATATGGCATAACGCCCACAACTTTTCTGCCATCCTTAAGCATATTATCAAGCGCAGCTTTTGGATTTGCAGAAATCTTTTTAAATTCTTCTAATCTATTATTAATATCCATTACTGTGCCTTTCTTTCCTTGTTTTCCTTCATGATTTCAACTAATGCTTCGACCCTTGTTTCGTACTGAGCTTCAGAGAATACTCTTGGGTCGGACTGGTCGCCATCGAATGTCATTGTTGGGATACCTGTCTGCTGTCTAATTTGTCTTTCAAGTTCGTAAGTATTTCCACTCCATCTCTTGCAAGAACGGTTAACGTGCATTACGGCACCATCTATCTTATTTCTCTTGATGCTGTTAACTCTGAGTTCAACTTCCTTTTCGAAACAATAGGAGTTTGGAACATATGCATATGCTGCCATAAGTTCATCCATATTGCTGTAAAGGAATGAGAATGCTGGGCCGTAAATTGTAGAAGCAAGATTTATACCTCTGCTCTGAAGTGTCTTATATGTAAACTTAAGATTAGCCCAGCATGCAATTCCTTCAAAGAGGATTCTATACTGTTCTTCACCCTTAAATGAAGACTTGCCTTCTTTAGCTAATGCTTCGTATTCATCTGCAAGAGTTTCGAAAGCTTCTGCAGCTTCATCTGTACCTCTACCAACGCAAGCAACAGCCATATTGTTAAATGTATCAAATCCAGAGAATGGAGATGGTTCGAATCTCATGCAGTCCATAGCTCTAAGCCATGCCTTAGAGGATCTCTGGGATGCTCTCATAACATCCTTAAACTTATCCCAATCCATCTTCTTTCCTGTAAGTTCTTCAAGGCCCTTAATGCAGTCGTCGAACTGAGCACGAATGTACTTAATTCTATCTGCATCGCATTCCATTTCTGTTAAGTGAGGAATGTCTATCATAAAGAGAGGAATATTAAGTTCGATTGCAAGGTTTTCATACCACTTCATCATGCAGCCGCAGATATTGTTGCAGCAGAGAAGAAAGTCTGGTCTTGGAATCTGAATTTCTTCGCAGTTATCATGTGCAGCATAAGCCATATTCATTCTTGCATAAGAGCAGATGTCGTTTGAATATCCCATTGCCTCTGCTTCTTCGCACATTCTTTTTCCGCCACCCTTTGCACCAATTGCGGCACCCATATTTTCAGGATATGCCACCTTAATGTCCATAGCTGTGGTAATTTCCTGTGGAAAGTTTGATGCGCACCAGCCTATCTTTTCGCCTCTTTCTTTAGCGTCCCAGACGTCTTGTGCAATCTTATCCTGCAGTTCTCTTAATAAAATTTTTGCAGGCTTCTTTTCTACCTGGTTTAATTCGTCTGCCATTTACTTCTCCTTACTTAATCCATATAATGCGGCACCAAAGGCACCGTTTAATTGCTGAATATCACTAACTTCTATTTTTACGCCCAGTTCTTTCTCCAAGGCTTTAACAACTCCGCTGTTTCTTGCCACGCCCCCGCTCATTACAACAGGCTCTTCCACACCAAGTCTTTTCACAAGACCTGCAGTTCTTGCTGCAACAGATTCATTGATGCCTCGAACAAGCGCTGGAATATCTACGTTATTTGCAAGCTGTGAAATTACTTCAGACTCGGCAAATACTGTACATGTTGAACTTATTGCAACTGTGCTTTCGGCTTTTTCATCCGTAGGTCCAAGTTCATTAATATCGAGCTCAAGAATCTTTGCCATTACATCTAAAAAGCGACCCGTTCCAGCTGCGCACTTGTCATTCATAACAGAGTTTTCGAGTTTACCGGTTTTACCGATATGAATAGCTTTTGCATCCTGACCGCCTATGTCTATTACGGTCTTAGCTTCAGGAAAGCATTCATGAACGCCAATAGCATGTGCACTAAGTTCAGAGATAATGTAATCTGCACCTTCAAAGCTGTTTCTTCCGTAACCGGTGGCAGTAGTACACTTAATATCTTCTTTACTGATTCCAAGTTTGCCCATAGCACCTTCGAGTGCTCTTCTAGGGCCGCTAGTGCCGGTTCCTGAAGAAATTATTTCCGAAGAAACTATTTCTTTATTTTCATTAATTATTACACACTTCGATGCGGTCGACCCAACATCTATACCAAGATAATATTCCATATATGCTCCTTGATAAAAAATAGAACGCGTTCTATTTTTTAGTATAGCATCATAAAAGTTAAAGGTCAACAAAATTAGAATGTGTTCTAATATTTACTTCGCATCAATCTTACTTTATAATTAAATATTATTTATCACTTATTGGAGGCATTATGGCTACGGTTAAGCAGAAACAAATAAATAAGCGAAACGAGATAATAGAAAAAGTATTGCCTTTAATAGGAGAAGTATCTTTTGAAGAACTAAGTATGAAAGACATTTGCGCTGTCGCAAACATTTCAATTGGTTCTTTCTATCATTACTTCACAAAAAAAGAAGACCTTTTATCGGGCCTTCTTACTCTAATAGATGATTACATGATTTCCGAAGCTTTTCCTAAAATGAAAAAGAAAAAGGAAAGCGACAATCTTATTATCTTTGCAAAATACTGGCTTAAATATGTAAACGATAATGGCTTAAGCAGATCAAAGCTTATATCCTCCTTAGATTTAAGCGATCAAAACTACGAAGGCGAGCAAAGAATCACTTTCACTGAAGTTTCAAACAGAATATCAAAAGCTCAGGCAAGCGGTGAATTTGCATCAGAGTTAAGTGCCGACGAGTTGTCATCTTTGTTCTTTATGTCTTTAAGAGGTATAACCGTTGACTGGACAAGAAGAGAAGCAGGATTCGACATCGTAAAAACAGGATGCGAATATATTCAGATATTATTAAAAGGAATGGCAAAATAATTTGTAATCAGGAAGGATATAAAAATGGCATTTCCGTACAAAAAAATGAACGAAGCAGATTTCGAATTTATTCGTTCAGTTACAGCACCAAATAGAGTTAAAACAGGCCAAGATATTTCAGAAGACTATTATCATGACGAAATGCCAAACTATGGAACTTTCGCCCCAGAGCTTCTTGTTGAAGTTGAAAACAAAGAAGAGATTTCTGCCATTATGGCACATTGCAACAGAAACAACATTCCTGTTGTAGTACGCGGTGCAGGAACCGGTTTATCCGGTGGTTCTTGCTGTAAATACGGCGGAGTTATGATGTCTGTAAGCCGAATGAACAAAATATATCCTGTTGACAGAAAAAATCAAAGTATTACAGTTCAGCCAGGAGCACTGTTGATAGATGTTCAATCAGCAGTTGCTGCAGAAGGATTGTTCTACCCGCCAGATCCTGGAGAAAAATACGCTTCTATTGGAGGAAACGTAAACACAAATGCCGGTGGTATGAAAGCTGTCAGATATGGACTCACAAGAGATTTTGTTCGCTGCATTGAAGCAGTCCTTCCAGATGGTTCAATTGAACGTTTCTCTTCGAATGTAGTAAAGAACACCACAGGATATGATATTAAGGATTTAATTATCGGTTCTGAAGGAACGCTATGTGTTGTAACAGAGGTAACCCTAAAGCTGTTGCTGCAGCCTAAATGTTCTGCAACATTGGTTATGCCATTCAATTCTTTAGAAGAATGTGCAGATATGGTTCCTAAAATTTTGGAATTACCTTTCGTCCCTACTGCAATTGAGTTTTTGGAACGCGAATTAATAGAAATAGTTGAACGCTGCCTTGAAAGAAAGCTCCCTGTATCAGCAGGCGATGCAGTTCTAATTGTTATGTACGATGCAGCAAATCAACAAGAATTAGATAATTCCATAGAGGCCGCTGCCGAATCTGCACTGGAAAATGGTGCCATAGATTGCTTTGTTGCTGATACGCCTGACAGAGCTGCCACAGTTTGGAGCGTACGCGGTGGAATACTTGAAGGAATGAAAGCCGATTCCGTTTCACAAGAAGAATGCGATGTTGTAGTTCCTAAATCCTGTATTGCGCAGTATGTAAAGGCTGCCAAGAAAATTGGATTAGCGCATAGTATTCGAGTTGAACCTTGCGGTCATTGTGGGGACGGAAACATACATACAGAAATGCTTCGCGACCCAGGAATGACAGATGAAGAATGGGAACATGCAACGCATGCTTGCTTAACAGATCTTTACGCTTTAAGCAAACAGCTTGGGGGTCAACTGTCCGGTGAACATGGTATAGGAAACGGACGTATTGAATACCTAAAGGAATTTGTTGGACCACGAATGATAAAACTCTACAAAGCCGTAAAACTTGCATTTGATGAAAATTTAATTCTAAATCCAGGCAAGATAGTTGAATTTAATGAATGAAGTTTTACACACAATAATTGTAAACTCTTTGTTTAAAACAAAAAGCCGAACTCTTAAATGAGTTCGGCTTTTTTGATTACGTTATTATATTGTTAAGAATAATACTTTATTATACCCAGCTTGGGAATGCATTAAAGTCGAACTGATACTGTCCATAGAGTGCGCACATAATACCACCGAGCAGACCAACTAAGCATGCACCAACCCCCATCCAACCGATCTGCTTATAACTACCCACTGTACCACCGGAAGCAATACCCATACCAAGACGCATACCCCAAATTCGCTGTGTATCCATGCCCATCTTCCAAATAAAGTTGGAATCAACTGCCCACTGGTCGGAAGACTGGAGATGCCACTTTACAGCAACAACAATAATTACCATACCTGCAGCAATTAACATGTTTAATACAACTGCAATTACTGTATCAAGTGTTTCATTTCCTGTTGTTGGGTAACGACGTATTACATTGATATCAACACCGATAATAATGTGTAATAACATGAATACTACGATGTATGGAATCATAGCAGGAAGTTTTGCAAGAGGGATATTCTTAATACCAAAGAACCAGCAATAGAAATCTGTTCCGCAAACATCAAGCATAACCTTCATATAAGTAAAACCTGATACGATTACAATGAGAGCAATCAGGAGTGATGGTGCAAACTGAGATAATACAGCCTTTAATTTTGTACCAAAAGATGCTGTAATATCATAATCTGCAGGAGCTAAACCAAGATCTGAAAGGGAGAGCTTATCACCCTTCTTTGCCATAGCAACCATAAATAGAATAAATCCTGCAATTGCAAAGATACCGCAACCTATAATTACACCAAAACCAAGGTTTGAATACTTAAGATGGAAACCGAGCTTTGTAAGACCAGCTCCTGATGGACCACCAACAATGCCAAAAGCATCAGTCTTCATTGCCACAAGAGGTCCGAGGATACCGATAATAATAACGATAACCATTTCGATTCCACGTGCACCAACATTTCTTCCAACAGGTCTCTTAGCCTTTGAAAGTGCAGGAACATATTCAGCAAGCAATACAGCAAGATTAAATAAACAGAATGCAAATGCAAGACATGCAAAGAGTCCAATATAATCCTTGTACATCCATACCTGATCGGTAGAATCAATAAAGTTTGGAACTTCATCTACAGAAATCTGACCGTACTTAAGAAGGTTTCCGATTGTAATCTGGCTTACAAATGCAGCTTCATGAATACGATAATCTTCCATATTGAAGACAAATCCATGTCCACTAGCAAAATCACCATATACCTTGTTAGGTTCGATAACCTTTACATTTTCACATCCTGGATATTTGTTCAAAATTGGGAGACCCCATGTAAGGAAAAGTTCAGGTTCGTTTTCGCCAGCATAGTTATCCATTTCTGTATAACCCATACAAATTACACAGTTACCAGTGTATTCATACCATGCTCTATTCCAATCTGTAATTTTAATTTCTCGCT
>JAKSSI010000041.1 GCA_024403175.1 Clostridia bacterium | reverse complement strand
TTTTCTTCTTCCTCTGCACCGATGCTATCGATGTCGTCTCCAGAAATGATACCGATGGAGTCAATTTCCACTTCAATCATTTCATCGTTATCGGATGTCTTAGAATCTAAAAGTTCTACAACGTCATCGTCTTCGAATTCTTCGTCGTATCCGTCATCTTCAAAATCATCATCGAAGTTTTCAAGATCTTCAGGATCGAGATCATCGAGGTCTTCATCGAATTCATCAATTTCAATAGGTTCTTCAATGATTTCGATTTCTTGTTCAACAACTTCCTGCTTCTTTTTACGTGGCATAATTTACTCCTTTTTCTTCTGCAGCTCTTTATATTCCATAAGGAGAGCTTTCATTTGATTTTGGTCGACTTGCTCTTCTGGGAGCGAATCGGCCATCGATAATATATCTGTGATTTCGTTTAAACGTTTTTGCCTGCGCTTTTCGTTGAGCTTAGATAAACAGTCTTTAAAAGCAGCTTCGTCGTCGCCTGGGGCAACGGTATTTTGAATACTCTTTAGATAGTTGTATTCTGGCTCTTCTAAGCCATCTTTAATGCTGTTTAAGTCTAAATCTATACCCGGCTTGTACCGGTTTTCAAAGAAGGTTTTAAGCGCATAACCTTCATTTGTAACAAAGCATTCTGGATAATCTTTAAGCTTTTCGTAATACTCAGAGTGAAGCATTATAAGCCTTAAAATCATCTTTTCGAGGTTTAAATCAGCTGTTTCGAGCTTTTGTTCAGTACCTTCTTCAAGTTGCCTTGGAGCAGCGTTTTGAGGCTCCTTAGTGCCTTCTATTTCTCGTCTAAGGGCACCTTCAGAAATATGATATCCTACCGAAACATTTTGAATATAGATGTCTGCTTCAACTGGGCTTAAAGGCTTTAGAACAGCCGCAACTTCCTTTAAGAACTTAACGCCCTGCGTAGCATCAGATCTGTTATATTTCTTTTCGATAAGGTTTATCTTATATTCAATATCCGGTACGGCCTTTTCTTCAACAAGTTTTATAAACGCATCTTTGCCGTGCTTTTTTACGTATTCGTCTGGGTCTTTGCCGTCGTCTACGTGCAAGACTCTAACCTGCATTTCTGCCGCTCTTAAAACGTCTATACCTCTTAAAGCCGCTTTTATACCTGCATTATCTGCATCGTAGCAAAGTATTACTTTTTCGGTGTAGCGCTTAAGAAGCCTTGCCTGCTGCTCTGTAAGTGCTGTACCAAGAGAAGCTACAACATTGCAAACTCCATATTGATACAAACTTACACAGTCCATATAGCCTTCAACTAAGATGGCGTATCCGGCTTCTTGAATTGCTTTTCGTGTTTTGTGCAACCCATATAAGTTGTTTTTCTTTTGGAAAACCGGAGTTTCCGGTGAGTTTAAGTATTTTGGTTCGCCAGGGCCAACGATTCTACCACCAAAGGCTATTACTTTGCCTGAAGTATTAAGAATCGGGAACATTACACGCCCACGGAATTTATCGTAATATCTGTCTCCTTTTCGGCCTGCAAGCCCTAAATCTTCAAGGATTTGCATGCTTACACCCTGAGATTTTAGGTAGTCTGTAAGCTGGCTCCAATCGTCTGGTGCCCAACCTATACCAAAACCTTGCATAGTTTTAGCATCCATACCACGGCCAGCCATGTAAGAATAACCTTTGTTTGCTTCTTTACTTAGCCTATCAAAGAAGAACCTAGCAGCCAGTTTATTGGCATTGTAGTAGGCATCTCGCTTGTGGTCGTCATAAGTATTGGTATCTTCAATGGTAATACCATATTGAGCCGCCAGCCTTGTAACAGCCTCAGGGAAAGTCAGATTATAATACTTTTCAATGAATTTAATGGCATCGCCGTGCTCACCGCAGCCGAAACAATGATAAGTGCCTCTATCTTCGGTAACAATAAAAGATGGGGTCTTCTCCTTGTGGAAAGGACAACATCCCTTATGGTTTGCACCGGTGCGCTTCAGTTCAACAACAGAACCTACAACGTCTACAATATTGGCTCTATTTTTAATTTCATCTACTGCTTGAGTAAGATTTGGCATTAAATACTCCTGTTTTCGTTTTGCACATTATATATACAATAAAAAAGCTCGATTTCCTTTTTTAGAAATCGAACTTTTTAACATATTTTTTTTATTATTTTTATATCTTAAGTTTCCAGCTCTGAGGAAAAAAGAGTTCTGTGTAAAGATTAATTGCGTAACGGTCTGTCATACTAGCAATGTGATCTTTTACAACTTCTTCAATACCATCAGATTCAATGAGTATCTTTTCTTCGTAAGCCAGTTTTTCTGGATGATTCATAAAGTACTCGTAGAAAGAGTTTATGAGGTTCTGAATACGAACTTCTTCTCTTTCCTGACGTACAGATTCATTTCTGTAAACATTGGCAAACATCCAAGATCTAATACCAGTCATAAGCTCTTTAGCCTCAGAAGACTGCTTAATTTCAGGCTGATTATCGCTGTTTTTGATAACATCCTTTACGAAATAAGCAATTCTATCGCCGTGGTTATAGCCAATGCCATCGAGATACTCATTTGGAATATCAGACTGAGATATAATTCCAGCACGAATTGCATCGTCGATATCGTGGTTGATATACGCAATACGGTCGGAGAGCTTAACAATCTGGCCTTCCAAAGTAAATGGCTTTACATCTCCGTTATGATTTAAGATACCGTCTCTAACTTCTTCAGTAAGATTCATGTATCGGCCCTTTTGGTTTATTTCGAGAAAATCTACAACTCGAAGGCTTTGTTCGTTATGCTTAAAGCCCTTTTCATGGCGTTCGTTAAGATAAAACTCACCCATGTGGCCAAATGGTGTGTGGCCTAAATCGTGTCCAAGAGCAATTGCTTCTGTAAGATCTTCGTTTAAATTTAGAGCTTTAGCAATGGTTCTTGCTATCTGAGAAACTTCAAGCGTATGAGTAAGTCTTGTTCTGTAGTGGTCGCCTTCAGGTGAAAGGAATACCTGAGTCTTGTGCATAAGGCGTCTTAAAGCCTTAGAATGAACTATTCGATCGCGGTCGCGCTGAAAAGCAGTACGAAATTCGTCTGGTGCTTCAAGCTCTGCACGACCCTTTGATTCAACAGATTTGCAAGCGTATGGGGAAAGTGTCTTTAATTCAATTTCTTCAAGTTGCTCTCTTAAATTCATTGTATCTCCTATGCGTTTGTAGACCCAAAACCGCCGTTTCTAACGCCTTCTGCGGCGTCGTCAACAGTTATACCGAAAGGCACAAATACGGCCTGTACAAAGGCTTTTCCGGCCGGAACAGTAAGATCTTTAGTGCCCTGAGTAACAAAGTTGTTTCTTACAGGCACCATAATATGACCTTCGTTTGCTGCGTTGTAATAATCGGAATCAATAAGGCCGATAGTATTATCCAGCTGAAGTCTGTTTTTCATACCAAGGCCGCTCTTTGGCAGAATTAAAAGCATCCAGCCTTCTGCAATCTGTGCGCGAAGACCAGTAGGCACTCTAAGTCCATTTCCAGCTTCTAAGTGCATTTCAAATGGGCAAATAATGTCATAGCCTGCAGAACCAGTAGTAGCTCTAACAGGAAGCTTTACCAAATCGTAAGCTTCTTTTGCACCTTCCTCTGTGCCCATAATATCTTTATAATCCTTTAAGTATTGCTCAAAGGACACTTTTTCAAACTTTGCAATTCTGTCCATAATTTATCCTCTGGATAGATTATAAGATATCGATGTATTCTCCTGCAAGAGCTTTATTCATGCTTCTTACAGCACAGAACTTACCGCACATAGAGCATGTGTCGTCGTGTTCAGGGCTTCTATCTGCTCTGATAGCTTTAGCTGTTTCTGGATCTAATGCGCAAGCCCACTGACCTTCCCAGTCGAGTTCTCTTCTTGCATCAGCCATCTTATTATCGATATCCATAGCGTGTGGAATCTTCTTAGCAATGTCTGCAGCATGAGCAGCAATCTTAGAAGCAATGATTCCCTGCTTTACGTCGTCTACGTTTGGAAGAGCAAGGTGTTCTGCTGGTGTTACGTAGCAAAGGAATGCAGCGCCTGCCTTTGCAGCGATAGCTCCACCGATAGCAGATGTGATGTGGTCGTATCCTGGAGCGATATCTGTAACGATAGGTCCGAGTACATAGAATGGAGCGCCCATGCAGATGCTCTGCTGAACCTTCATGTTAGCTTCAATCTGATCCATTGGCATATGGCCAGGGCCTTCTACCATAACCTGAACATCCTTTTCCCAAGCTCTCTTTGTGAGTTCGCCAAGGCGTACGAGTTCTTCAATCTGGCATACGTCTGTTCCGTCTGCAAGGCAACCGGGACGGCAAGCATCGCCAAGGGAAATTGTAACGTCGTATTCTCTGCAGATTTCGAGAATTTCATCATAGTATTCATAGAATGGGTTTTCGTTTCCTGTCATAACCATCCATGCAAATACTAAGGAACCACCACGAGAAACAATGTTCATCTTTCTCTTGTGCTTCTTAATCTGATCGATTGTCTTTCTTGTAATACCGCAGTGAAGAGTTACAAAGTCTACACCGTCTTCAGCATGAAGTCTTACTACGTCGATGAAATCCTTTGCTGTAAGTGTAGCAAGGTCTCTCTGGTAGTGAATTACAGAGTCATAAACTGGTACTGTACCAATCATAGCTGGGCATTCAGCAACAAGCTTTTGTCTGAATGGCTGTGTGTTTCCGTGGGAAGAAAGATCCATTATTGCTTCTGCGCCCATATTTACAGCAGCCATAACTTTCTGCATTTCTATGTCATAGTCCTTGCAGTCTCTGGATACACCAAGGTTTACGTTAATCTTTGTCCTAAGCATAGAACCAACGCCTTCTGGCTTAATGCACTTGTGGTTCTTGTTAGCGCAAATTGCCACCTGGCCGCGAGCTACAAGATCTCTGATTTCTTCTTCAGTTCTGTATTCTTTTTCTGCTACAGCCTTCATTTCAGGGGTGATAATACCCTTTCTAGCTGCATCCATTTGTGTTGTATAGTTTCTCATAAAGCCTGTCCTTTCTTATTCTTAAGCTTCTTTGGCAAATTTAGATACTAAATCAAAGTTATGTTTCATAGGGCCGGAGCCTGCGCCTAAATCGAGCATAGCTTCTAATGCACCAGATATATATTCCTTTGCAAGCTTTACAGCTTCGCTTAGTGAATACCCCTTAGCAAGATTTGAGGCTATGGCAGAACTTAAAGTGCAGCCGGTTCCATGAGTGTTTGGATTGTTGATACGCTTGCCGTAGAACCATTCAGCTCCGTTTTCTGAATAAAGTAAATCGTTGGCATCGTTTATTGAATGCCCACCCTTTAAAAGAATTGCGCAGCCAAATGTTTCATACATAGCCTTAGCGGCTTTAAGCATATCTTCTTCGTTTGATATTTTTAAACCGGACAATACCTCAGATTCAGGTATGTTCGGAGTAATAACTGTTGCCAAAGGTATCAGCTTATTTTTAAGTGTGCTGACAGCTTCGTTTTCCATTAATGCCGACCCGCTTGTGGCAACCATTACTGGGTCGACAACGATGTTTTTAGCATCGTAAGTTTTCAATCTATCTGCTATTACATCTATAAGTACAGATGATGAAACCATACCAATCTTAACAGCATCCGGGCGAATATCAGTAAAGACCATATCTATCTGCTGCTTTAAAAATTCTGGTGTTGCTTCCTGAATAGCGCAAACACCGGTGGTATTCTGAGCTGTAAGTGCTGTAATGGCACTCATAGCATATACACCGTTCATTGTCATGGTTTTAATGTCTGCCTGAATTCCTGCTCCGCCGCAGCTATCGCTTCCGGCAATAGTTAATGCTGTTTTCATTGGATTTTCCTATCTAAATGTTTTCTTTGAGAGTTCTAAAAGTTCTGCAGTAGCAACGCCTGGATCTTCTGCCGCAAAGATGGCAGAAACCACAGCTACACCGTCTATACCGCTTCCTTTTAGCTGATCTATGTTTTTAAGAGATATGCCACCAATTCCGCAAGTTGGAATATCTACTGCATCTGTAATTTCCTTTAAAAGGCTTATAGGCATTGTTGAAACATCTGTCTTAGTGGATGTAGTAAAGCATGCTCCAATACCAAGATAGTCTGCACCGTTCTTTACGGCCTCAACGGCCTCTTCAACGTTATGAGCAGAAACGCCAATAATCATATTAGGGCCAACCTTTGCTCTAACATCCATTGCAGCCATATCTTCCTGACCCACATGAATGCCATCTGCATTAGACTTAATAGCAATATCTACATTGTCATTTACAATGAAAGGCACGTTGTAATGCTTGCAAAGCTTAGCCATTTCAATAGCTTCGGCAAGAAAAGTTTCTTCATCAAGTTCTTTTTCTCTAAGCTGCACGCAAGTAGCACCATTTTTAAGAGCGGCTTCAACCTGCTCCATAAGAGTCATTTTTCCAGTCCAAGCTCTGTCTGTAACTGCATAAACGAGCATTGCATCTTTACTTAATTTCAAATCTTGCACCTTCTTCTAATTGACTACCTGTCATATTGTAAATGGCATCGATAATGTAGTTTCTATAGCTTGAATTTCCATCGAGCTCTGTCATACGCTTTTTGCCAAGTTCTCCGGCATAACCCATTGCACAAACTGCAGCAGCTGCTGCAATAAGTTTATTATCAGGATTTGCAGTTATAAGAGCTGCTGTTAAAGCAGAAAGCTGGCAACCAGTACCTGTAATTTTGCCCATATCTTTATCGCCATTGTAAATGCAAAAAGCCTTTTCACCGTCTGTAACAATATCTATTGCACCAGTTACAGCAACAACTGAACCAATCTTCTTTGCAAAGTCTTTTAAGTAAGCAACTGTAGCGTCAAGTGTTTCAGAAGTAACGCTATCAGCCACATTTGCGTCTACTCCAGAGGTTTTACCGCTGCCTAAGGCCAAAACCTTTACCTCGGATATATTTCCTCTTATAACGTCGAATTTTACTTCTTCAAGAAGCTGAAGTGCTGTGTTTGTTCTAAGAGTAGCAGCCCCTACTCCAACTGGGTCGAGCACTACTGGGTGGCCAAGCTGATTTGCCTTCTTGCCAGCCTTAAGCATAGCTTTTATAGTTCTGCTGTTTAATGTGCCGATGTTAATGTTAAGACCGTTGCAGATAGAAGTAATTTCTTCTACTTCGTTTTCGTCGTCTGCCATAATTGGGCTGCCGCCGCAAGCAAGCAAAATATTTGCAACATCATTAACTGTTACATAATTTGTAATATTATGAATAAGCGGAGTTTTGGTTCTTACGTTATCAAAAATTTCTTTAAACATATTATCTATTAAGCTGATTCTGCATCTGCTTTAAAACCTTAGTTCTATCGAGGATGTTAATAAGAATCCAGGAAATGATAGAACCACCTGCTGTAGATACGAAGAATGGGAATACATATGCATAGAATGCAATGTCTCCAGCGTTCTTCCCCATAAGGAAAATAGCTACTGGGTATGCACAAAGTCCACCAAGTACAGCTGTTCCAAATACTTCAGCAATTGCTGTTGGAAGTATCTTCTTAGTTTTGGAATAGCAGATTCCGCAAAGCAGTGCGCCGATCATGCTTCCAGGGAAAGCCATAAGGCTGCCAAGGGCAAAGAGGTTTCTTAAAAGGCTTGCTACAAATGCAACCCCTACTCCGTACCATGGTCCAAGAAGAACAGCACAAATGATGTTTACCATATGCTGAACAGGTGCACACTTACTTCCGAGTACAGGGAATGAGAATGTGCTTCCTACTACAGCTACTGCTACTAAAATTGCTGCAATGGTTAACTTTAATGTGTTTGATTTTTTCATGGTTTGTCTCCTTTGAAATACTGAAGAAACGACAAAAACAGCGACGTTTCTTCTCATAATGAAATAAGAATCGGTCGAAGCTTAATGGCTTCCTCTCACGCCGGAACACGGCTTCCCATCGCTGTTTACGAAGCATAAGGCGCTCCCCTTTGCCCGTCACGTCTGTTTCGTGATGTCAGCTCCTTCTTAACAAAGGAAATAAAAAACGAAGATATCGATTTGGATATCTTCGTTAAATACATTCTTATGATCTCTACGTTGGCATTATCCAAATCAGATATTGGGTCGAAGTTTACAACTTCCTCTCAGCCTGTTTACAAGCTCCCCGTTTTTACATAAGGTATTATAGTACTATTTAGTTTATTTATCAATTAAAAACAGACAGAATGTAAACATTCTGCCTGTTTAAATATTTGAAAGTAATTAGATGTCCTTGAGGTGTTCCATGTTGTGACGGATACCTTCGCAGCATTCGTGGAATGTTGCTCTTTCTTCTTCAGTGAGTGGAATTTCAACAATCTGTTCTACACCGTCTTTGCCGATTAAGCAAGGAACGCCAGCGTAGATTCCGGATTCGCCCCACTGACCTTCGAGCATGTAAGATGCAGGAAGAATTGTCTTTTCGTCGTGAAGTACTACATGTACCATTCTTGCAGCTGTAGCAGCAATACCGAATTCTGTGCACTTCTTACCAACGTATGTTACCCAGCCACCCTTAATGGATTCAACCTTAAGAGCTTCTCTGTCGAATACGAATCTGTCGTCAATCTTTGCCCATTCGTCAAGTGGCATACCCTTGAAGGATACTGCAGACCATGGAGCAAACTGCTTGTCGCCGTGTTCACCCATCATGTAGCAAGTAATGGACTTGTGGTCGATACCTGTCTGACGAGCAAGTGCGGAAAGAAGTCTAGATGTATCAAGACCTGTACCTGTTCCGAAAACGTGTCCCTTAGGAAGCTTTAAGCCCTGTGCGAATGTGTATGTAACGATGTCGCATGGGTTTGTGATGTTAATGAATACGCCCTGGAACCCAGATTCGTTAATCTTTTCGATATAAGACTTAACCTGTGGAATTGTAACATCCATTTCGTCGAGTCTGTTGTGTGTTTCGAGAAGTTCAATCTTACCGATGGAATTAACAACTACATCGCAATCCTTAAGGTCTGCGAAATCGCCAGCCATAACCTTAACTCTGTGTGGCATATAAGCTGTAGAGTCGTTTAAGTCCTGAACTTCAGAAGCAACCTTCTGTGCATTTTTATCAATAAGTACGAGTTCATCAGCGAT
>JAKSSI010000040.1 GCA_024403175.1 Clostridia bacterium | reverse complement strand
AGATCTTCCAACAAGTACTGTTGTTCCTACAGCAAAGCTTGTTACAAAGTGCAGGAACAAATTCATGATTTGCGAACCTGTAGAAACTGCGGAAACGTCTGCAGTTGCTCCGAATTTTCCTACAACGAACAAGTCTACTGCGCCGTACAAAGACTGAAGAACTAATGCGCCGAAAATTGGTATTGTAAATTTAATCAGAGGGCTTAAAATTTTGCCCTCTGTAAGATTATTTTCTTTCATTTTTTTATTGACCAACTAGGATGTTGGGTTTTCGTTTGAATAGTAAACTGTGCTACCTGGTTCAACGGATTTAACAAGCCATGTGTTTCCGCCGATTACGCTGCCTTTACCAACAGTTGTTCTTCCGCCAAGAACTGTTGCGTTTGCGTAGATGATAACGTCGTCTTCAATGTTTGGATGACGCTTAAGATCCTTAATTGGATTTCCGTTTTCATCGAGTTCGAAGCTCTTTGCACCAAGAGTAACGCCCTGATAAAGCTTAACGTGATTTCCAATTACAGTTGTTTCACCGATTACGATACCTGTGCCGTGGTCGATAAAGAAGTATTCACCAATTGTTGCACCAGCATGGATATCGATACCTGTCTTTTGATGAGCAAATTCTGTCATCATTCTTGGAATAAGAGGAACTCTCATCTGGTAAAGAACATGAGCTACTCTGTATACTACTGTCGCAAAGAAACCTGGATAGCAGATAATAACTTCGTCTCTGTATTTTGCAGCAGGGTCGCCTTCATAAAGAGCTTCAATGTCTTTTAAAAGCATAGACTTGATTTCAGGAAGAGTTTCAACAAACTTTGTTGCTGCTTCATCTGCTGTCATTCCGATATTTGCTTCAGAAAAACTGCAAGCCATTTCGATTTCGCCCTTAAGTTTTGAGTAGATACTAAAGAGTACAGCTTCGGTGTTTACATCAACTGATGCCTTGAAATAGTTTGGAAAAAGAACGGCCTGTACATCCTTAATGATTCCTGCAACTACGTCGCGGCTTGGAATAGGGTCGTTTTTATGTGTTGCTTTAAGTTTGGACTGTTCGTCTAATCCGTGAAGCTTAGATAATGTCTTGTTAATGAAATCCATTTTTATCTCCTATTTTAAAGCTCTCATTATTAGAGTAGCTATTATTCCTATAACTATGCCTGTTACCATTCCTGCTATTAATAAAACAGGGAAGTAGTAAATTGCTTTTGTTGAACTTACTAATACTATTGCTGCAAGCATTTGCCCTGCGTTGTGGAAGACTCCGCCTGCCATTGATACGCCCACTACAGAAAACAGATTTGTTTTCATAAGGAGCATCATACAGACGAAACTTAAGATTCCGCCGGATAAGGCATAGACTGCTGAGAACATATTTCCAAACAGCAATGCCACAAGGCATATTCTTGTTATGTTAATTATGAATCCATATTTAGGACCAAGTTTATATAACGCAACTACAACAACTATATTTGCAAGGCCTAGCTTTATGCCCGGAAGCCCAATATTAAATGGTATTAGAACTTCGATATAAGAAAAGATTAGTGCCAGCGCGGTAAGAAGGGCGCCTGTTGTTATCTGCTTTGCACTGAAGGTTTTAGTAGGCGACTGCATCGATACTACCTCCTTCAGTTATTGTTATGAGTAAGTGGTGAGGAAGGCACATTATAATTTGCCCATCCTTTGAAATGCTCTTTGTCTTTACACAATCTTGTCCGCTGCAATCAGCTTCTTTTACAAAAACCATTCCATCTTCTATTACAACAATGTTGTGCCCAAAATCGTTGTTTATATCAATTACTTGGTTCTTCTTAAGCTCTGCCGTTTTATAAACTTTGCCATCTACGGTTATTTCAAGCTTTGCGCTTTCAGATACGTTTTTGCTCAGTAAAGCCATACTTCCAAATCCGAGAACTAGAAGTATTACTGCTAAAACAATATCAGCTTTTTTGATAAAACCATTTTTCATAACAAATAATTTTAACACGAATAATTGGTTCTATCCATATATATGTAATAAAAAAGCCCCAAGCATTTGCTTGGGGCATAATTATTCAGTTGTTATTGGTAGGTTTTATTCAGTTTTTAAGAGGCCATATTGGCCATCTGCTCGTTTGTAGATGACATCTGCCTTTCCGGTTTCAGGATCTGCAAATACAAAGAAATTGTGAGCCAAAAGTTCCATTTGAAGGATTGCTTCATCTGTTGTCATCGGTGTAAGAGCAAAGCTCTTTGTCTTTACTACCGTTGTTTCTTCAACAGCTTCTTCAACATCAGGAACTTCTGCAAGGAAAATTTCTTTCTGATCCTTGTGCTTCTTAATAAGTTTCTTCTTGAATTTGCTCATCTGAGAGGAGAGCTTATCAATTACCTTATCAAGGCAGAAGAATAAATCTGAGTTGGACTCTTCAGCACGAAAAATCATACCGCCGGCTTTAATAGTTGCTTCAAGTTTTGCCAGTCCAGTCTTCTCTTCCGATAACATAATCTGAGCTTCTGTGTCACTTGAGAAATACTTTTCAAGTTTAGACATCTTAGCTTCGATCTTGTTCTTAAGAGCGTCGCTAGGGTTAAGGTTTTTGCTTCTAATTTGGATATTCATACCTAAACCTCCTTCTTTATTAAGTTGTTAATATTATATCACACATCTGCAGCGCATGCAAAACAAAGTATGCCGACCCAATTTGCTCCAGCTTCTTTTAAGGTTCGTGCGCATTCGTCAGCTGTCGACCCAGTGGTGATTACATCGTCTACAAGTAAAATATTTTTACCTTTGATTTTGCCTATGTATTCCTCGTTTACTGCAAAGACACCTTGCTGAATAAAACGTCGTTCAATACCTGTAGAAAGTCTTGCAGATTTTGTGTCGTGAAGTTTTATAAGGGCATCTATAGCAGGTTTTCGTAATTCCTCAGCAGTGTACTGTGCCATAAGTTTTGCTTGGTTGTATCCTCGGCGCCTCTCTTTTTTCTTTGTGCTTGGAACAGGTACTAAATAATCAAAATGTATGTCGTCTTCATCTCTTGCTAGTCTTACTCTGTCCGCAAGGATTTTCCCTACAGCTCTTGCCACATAAGGCTTTGACTGTATTTTCATTTTGTAAATAATGCTTCTAGGAAAACTTCCGTAAATGCAGCAAGGCAGTACATCGTCAAAAGAAAACTCGTCCATAGTAAATTTAAAGCGGTTTTCGAAAGACCAACTTATTTTTTCTATGCACGAGTCACACAAACCGTGTATGCGCGAATCATCTATGCAGTCATCGCAGCATATACAGTAAATATTTTTAGGATAAATTAAATCTAAGATTCTTCCCAAATCTTTTTAAGCCTCTCTGATAATCCCGAATATCTCTTAGCACTGAAATCATTGTCTGTCATAGCTCTTGCGATTCTTTCATCGCCTACCAAAACTACCCCTAATTTTGCTCTGGTAACAGCTGTGTAGAAAAGATTTCTTGTAGAAAGCATAGGAGGGAAATGTGCCATAGGCATAACTACCACAGCAAATTCCGACCCTTGGCTCTTATGAACCGTCATGGCAAATGCGCTTTCTATTTCATCTGCCGTCATATAATCATAGCTTACAAGTTTTACATCATCGTATAAAACATTTATGATTCCATTTTCAGTATCAATGGATTTTATTACACCTATGTCGCCATTAAATACCCCTTTGCCAGGCTCAAGTGTGTAGATATTTTTCCATTCGATAGTGTAATCGTTTTTGTTTTGCATTACGCGGTCGCCCTCACGATAAATGCGGTTGTCTATGATTTTTTCATTCTTAAAACCATCGTTTGGGTTTAAGGCGCCTTGCAACATTTTGTTAAGTTCGGCTGTGCCGCAAGGGCCTTTTCGTGTAGGCGTTAAAACTTGAATGTCTACATCTTTTCCTTCTTTTTCGTAGAATGCAGGAAGTCTATATTTAACCAGTTGTTTAATGGTTTCAACAATTTCCGCCTCGCTGCTTCTATTCAGAAAGAAAAAGTCGGTGTCCTTTTGATTGTAGCTTGGATATTCGCCCTTGTTAATAAGGTGAGCATTAACTACAATCATAGATTCTTGGGCTTGCCTGAAAATATCAGTCAGTCTTACGCAGTGAATCATTTCGGATGAAATAATATCTGACAAAACATTTCCTGCACCAACAGAAGGTAATTGATCGGCGTCGCCAACAAGTATTAATCTTGTTCCTGTCTTTATAGCTCTAAGAAGAGCCTCTAACAGAAGTATATCTACCATAGATGCTTCGTCGATTATTATGCAACCCGCATCTATTGGGTTTTCGTCATTTTTATTAAAGAAAAGGTTTTGGCTATCTTCGCTTGCGCCATATTCAAGAAGTCTGTGAATTGTAAGAGCTTCTTCACCAGTAGCTTGACTCATTCTTTTTGCAGCTCTTCCTGTAGGGGCTGCAAGTGCTGTTTTTATTCCTTCATTTTTAAGAATTGCAAGTATGGTGTTTATGATAGTGGTTTTACCAGTACCAGGACCGCCAGTAATAACAGACACCCCGTTTTTGAATGTGGAGATTACAGCATTTTTCTGAGTAGGGGAGAGTTTTATACCGCTGCTCTTTTCTGTGCTTGCAATCATTTTTTCTAGATTTCCTGCAATGCCTGTTAGATAGCAATTGCAAAGGAGAGATAACTTAGATGCACAGAAGTTTTCTGCGCGTCTAAATCTATGAAGCATCAAAATTATTTCGCCGTTTAGGTTTTCTTTGTAAACAGTTCCATCCAAGGCGAGCTCTAGTTCAAGTTCAGCAACTTGTTCTCTTGTTACATCTAAAAATTGTGCAACTTGTTCTATCAATTCTTTTTCGGGATAGTATGTGTCGCCACCTGAAGCCTTTGATTCAAGCGCATATACAATTCCACTTTTTATTCTAAAAGGCGAGTCGTTTTCTATGCCTATACTTGCGGCAATTTTATCTGCACGCATAAAGCCTATGCCGTAAACATCTTCAATTAATCTGTATGGATTTTCTTTTACTATGTCTACTGCAGACGCACCGTATTGTCTAAAGAGTTTTAATGCAACAGGTGTCTCTATACCAAGTTTTGAAAGATCCATTACTACGTTTGCGAATATTCGTTGTGCAGCATATCCTTCAGCAATGGCATTTGCTTTTGATTTTCCAATACCGTTTACTTCGGCTAGTCTTTCAGGTTCTTCTTCGATGATTCTTAAAGTGTCATCGCCAAACTTTTTTACTATTGCTCTTGCCGAAATAGGGCCGATGCCGTGAATGATGCCGCTGGAAAGAAACGCTCTTATAGCATCTGCACCACTAGGCATAATTTCTTCGAAAGATGAAAAGGCAAATTGCTCTCCGTATTTAGGATGATTCTTCCATTCGCCAGTTAGCTTATATGTTCTGCCAAGTCTAGGATTTGGCATACTTCCAACTGCAAAAAACTGCTCTTCTTCAGTTTCGAAGAGCAGTACTGCATAAAACGTCGATTCATTTGTAAAAATCAGTTCAGATATCTGACCTGCCTTTTCTTCTTTCATTATTTTTCGGTGTTAAGTCTTTCAAAAGTAGGGTTGTAAATCATTCTTCCATCTAAGGTTCTGATTCTTTCAGTGAATTCGCCTTTTTCTACACCAACAAGAGCGTCTTCAAAATCAAACATTCTTGCGTCTATCATATCTAGGTGGTGGAGAAGTTCTGCTTCTGCAAAGCACGGTCTTACAGGGCTTCCGAATTCAGGCTCGTTGTGGTGAGCAATAATCATATGCTGAAGCATAATTGTCTTTTCTTCGGAAAGACCAGCGGCCTTTGCTCTTTCTTCAATCTTGATAGCACCCATAACAATGTGTCCAAGAAGATTTCCCTTAACTGTGTAGCCAGATGAAATACCATACTCGTTGGATGCGATTTCGTTAATCTTTTCCATATCGTGCATAATTACACCTGCAATAACCCAGTCTTTATCTAAGTTAGTATAAACAGTGCAAGCCTGAATACCCATAGAAAGCATTCTTCTTGTGTGGTATAAGAGGCCTCCAAGTTCTGCATGGTGGTTGGACTTTGCTGCAGGGTAGTAGAGAAGCTTTTCCTTGTTTTCGTCTAAAGCAGTAAGGCAGAGTTTTGAAAGAGCTTCGTCCTTAATGCTTTCGGCCATACTTCTGATGTATGCAAACATTTCTTTTGGATCTTCAGGAGCCGCCTTAACAAAATCGTTCATGATGATTTCATCTGTATCAGAAAGTTCTCTAATTCTTGAAACTTTCATCTGTCTAATGCCGTTCCATTCAGAAACAACAGCCTTAATTTTTACTATGCTGCCGTCTTTAATGGTGCTGAAAAAAGCTGCTTCATCATCTGAAACATCCCATTTCTTTGCATTAATATCTCCAGTTTTATCTGCCAAAGTTATATCTAAATAGAGTTTATGATTAGAACCTGTTTTGAGTGCAGAACCTTTTACCATAAAAAAGTCTATAACATCGTCTTCAGGTTTTAAATTTGCTACAAAAAATGTCTTGCTCATGCTAATTCTCCTTTACCCGCCTATGCTATCACAAAATCCATATTTTGTAAATGTGAGCGAGCGCCTTCTTTCAGTTTCTCTATATATCTTATGATAAATCACTGTAGAGTATTGAATATACTTCCAAAAATTATATAATAAAGTGAATGTTTGTAATTTTTTAGAGGCTAAAATGAATCAATATATAAGCAATATCATATCAGGAATAGCTGTCACCGATATTATCGATATACTTATCGTTACTTTTTTGGTGTACAACGTTCTTAGATTCGTAAGGTCGTCAAGAGCCGAGCAGCTGGCAAAAGGTCTTCTTGTTATCGTTGCCGCAGCTGTTATTTCCGGCTATTGTCATTTTTATGTTATTAACTGGATGCTTGAAAAAGTACTCTCAGTCGGTATTATAGCCCTTGTTGTAGTATTCCAGCCTGAATTAAGAAGAGCTTTAGAGTTCCTTGGTCGAGGTAAATTTGCAACAAGAACTTTTTCCATGGATGTTGAAAACATCTCTGCAAATGTAAATATCATAGTCAGTGCTATCGACTATTTCTCACAGAGAAAAGAAGGCGCCATCATTGTTCTTGAAAGAGAAACTGCTCTTTCCGATATAGCTGAAACTGGAACTATTTTAGACAGCCGTCTTTCCGAACAGACTCTTGAGAATATTTTCTATAAGGGTAGCCCTCTCCATGACGGAGCAGTTATCCTTCGCTCAGATAGAATATATGCGGCAGGCTGTGTGCTTCCGCTTACATCCAATCATAATCTTTCCAAAGATCTTGGTACGCGTCATCGCGCTGGTATAGGTATTACTGAAGTATCTGATTCTGTTGCACTGATAGTTTCAGAAGAAACAGGTATTATTTCTATGGCAGTAGATGGCAAGCTCAATAGATTCTTGGATTTAAAGACAGTTGAAAAATTCCTGCTCAATATGTATCTTAACGAACTTGACGAGAACCAGACAATTTGGCAGAAGTTTATAGGTTCGTGGAAAGGAATGACAAATGGAACGAAAGAAAACGTTTGATATCATCATTTCGTTCCTGATCGCAATTGTTTTGTGGTTCTATGTTATCAACATAGTTAATCCGCAAAAGGATCAAGTGATACGAATGGTTCCTGTAAATGTTAGTGGGGTCGAGGCCCTTGAAGACAGAGGCTTTGCTATTGCGGGAGATTTAAAATACACAGTAAACCTTTCTGTTATCGGTGCAAGAAACGATTTGGCTAAACTTACAGCTGCTGATTTTGAAGCAACTGCAGATGTGGCTTCTTTAAATAAGGGTAATACTTATATTACGGTAAAAGTAGCCGGCCCAAGAGGTATCGTAATCGAAGACATTAATACAGAGCTAATTCCTGTTTTGGTAGAAGATTATGTTACTGAATCAAAGCCTGTAAGAATTGCATTTTCCGACGAGGCTGATGGTCACGAAATTACAATTACAAAATTCACAGACAGCGTTAATGTTAGCGGTGCAAAATCTGATGTTGATAAAGTTGTTCATGTATTAACTCAGCTCTCTGCAAACAGTCTCCATGACGATGTTAATTCTACTGTAAATCTTCTCGGTCGTCCGTGCGATAAGAGTGGTATGGAAGTAGGCGGTATTAAGCTTGCAGTAGAAACAATTGAAATGGATGCAACTCTTTCAACAAAGAAAACTGTTTCACTCAGTTCTCAGATGTTTGGCGAGCCTCTCTATGGAGAGCTTTCAATAGAAAACTTTGAAGTTCAGTCGGTTATTTCAATTAAAGGACCTGCCAATGTTATCAATGGCATTTCTACAATTGTTGCCGACCCAATTAACATCGAAGGCATAGATAAAACAACACACTATCAGCTTGTGCCACAGCTTCCTGCTGGTGTTCACACAACAAGAGATTGTCCTGAGCTTACAGCTGTTGTTTATATTGCAGAAAATGCAAAAGAATTATATGAACAAAGTCTTGCATCAGAAGGAGCAATAGAGCTTCCTGAAGAACAAGCAAATTAAAGAGGATTAATTATGGGAAAATATTTTGGAACAGACGGATTTAGAGGCGAAGCAAATGTAGATCTTACTGCGGTTCATGCTTTTAAAATTGGTCTTTTTATAGGTTGGTATTTTGGTTCTAATCCAAAGATGGGAAGACCTGCAGATTATAGAGCAAGAATTGTTGTAGGTAAGGATACAAGAAGATCAAGCTATATGTTTGAAGATGCTCTTTGCTCTGGTATTACAGCATCCGGCGCAGATGCATATCTTCTTCATGTAACATCTACACCATCTGTTGCATACGTTGCAAGAACAGAAGGATTCGACTGTGCAGTAATGATTTCTGCAAGCCATAATCCATTCCACGATAACGGTATTAAAGTCATCAACGGAAACGGAGAAAAAATCGGTGATGATTTTATAAGCGAAATTGAAAGCTATCTTGACGGTAATTGGGAGATTCCTTTTGCTGCTGGTGCAAATATCGGAAGTGTAGTAGACCACGCTGCAGGAAGAAATAGATATATCGGTTTCCTTATTTCTCTTGCAACAACATCCTTTAAGGGATATAAAGTTGGTCTTGATTGTGCCAACGGTTCTTCTTGGCAAATTGCAAAGAGTGTATTCGATGCGCTTGGTGCCTCAACTTATGTAATCAACAATTCGCCTGATGGCCTCAATGTAAACAAGAATTGTGGATCAA
>JAKSSI010000004.1 GCA_024403175.1 Clostridia bacterium | reverse complement strand
GTCTTGTGGACCCGGCACGATTGTGTCTTGTGGACCCGGTACGATTGTATCCTGTGGACCCGGTACTATTGTGTCTTGTGGACCCGGTACGATTGTATCTTGTGGACCTGGTACGATTGTGTCTTGTGGACCCGGTACGATTGTGTCTTGTGGACCCGGTACGATTGTGTCTTGTGGACCCGGTACTATTGTATCTTGTGGACCTGGAACGATTGTATCTTGTGGACCCGGTACGATTGTATCCTGTGGCCCCGGTACGATTGTGTCTTGTGGACCCGGTACTATTGTGTCTTGTGGACCCGGTACTATTGTATCTTGTGGGATAACTACAGATTTAAATTCAGTCTCATAAACATGAGTATTCTTCGCGTCTACAGCAATATCATTTCCATTAACGGTGATTGACAACACCTTGCTTGCCGCATCGTAAGCAGCCTCAACTGATGCTCCTTTTCCGTCTGCCGAGTACGCAAGTTTAGATTCATCATACTCTCCGTCGACAGACAATTTATAAGCATCTTTATCACCTCGAAATACTTCGGTAAAGCGAACTAATTAGCATAATTATATCGGCATACCGTGGTATCGTCAATAGTATAAACAATACTGCAATTTATCACTTTTTGCTTTTCGTGGCTGAAACTGTTACAATATTGGAAACAATATGGAGGCTGATATGAGCGAATTATTTCATTCTGCTTTTGAGCAAACTGGGTTTGAGCTGAAGCCGCAAAACCCGCATATCAAGGCAGTTCTTAAATACATAGACGAGCACATTCACGAAGATATAGAGATGGAAAGTTTAATGGAAGTTAGCGGCTACGCTTACCACTATTTCTGCCATCAGTTTAAAGAAGGCACAGGCTTTTCGCCAAGAAATTATATAATTCAAAGAAAGGTTCACCGCGCTATTCAGCTTATGCAAAATGGGCATTCGCATTCGGAAACTGCAAAGCTCTGCGGATACAACAACTCTGCCGAACTCTCCCGTGCTTTCAAGAAAATCTACGGAATTACTATAACGCAATACCTGCGCACTCATCCGAAAGAAGCGCCAAAACCTGTATTCAAAAAATTAGAAGCGCGCACTGTGGTGGGCTATAAGTTCGACATGCCAGACGACGAAGATTTCAAAATTCTTGAAAACGGAGCCTTCTGGAATTACCAAACTTTCGACCCAACCCTCGCCACCGTTTACAACGCCTTCAACCCCGTTGAACACGGTGAATGCGGCCTATGGGTGCCTGCATATTACTGCGGAAACGAAGCGCCCTTCTATCTTTACGGAACACCTGTTGAATACGCAAACTTAATTCCCGCAGGCCTTGCAGCCGCTAGAATTAAGAGCGGCGAATATGCTATTTTCAAAATTGAAAACTACGGCGTTTTTGCAGACTTAAGCAACAACTTCCGCAAAATGTATCAGTACGTTATGAATGAATGGCTACAAGAAGCTAACTGTTATTTAGACAGCAGCACGCCAATTGTTGAATACTACCGCGGAAGCGATTCATATCTTTGCGTACCAATCTTGAAATAAAAAAGACATTTTATGTTTCCGAAAAGGACAATCTGGGATACCGGTTCCTGGTTGTTGCGAGCCATAAGGCGATGCAAGAACCCCAGAACCGCTGTTGGGCTCCCAGCTTAGCGAGAGCGTGTCCTTTAGGAAATATAAAATGTCTTTTTAATCGCAAATTTTTGGCTGCGGATTCAAGCTTCGCGCTAGCGCTCGCTTTCATCTCGAAGCATAATTTGCTTACAATAAATCAGCGAGATCGTAGATCATCTGTTCTGTCTTTTCCCAACCAAGGCAAGCGTCTGTAATGGAGCAGCCATATACGTCGCCGTCTGGCTTCTGGTTTCCGTCTACGATGTAGGATTCAACCATTAAGCCCTTTACAAGCTTCTTAATATCGCCGTTGTGGCGCATGCTGTGAAGAATTTCCTTTGCAATTCTTGGCTGTTCTGCCCACTGCTTACCGGAGTTTGCGTGGTTGCAGTCTACAATTACTGCAGGGTTCTTAAGTCCAGACTTTTCATAAAGTGTGTTGAGAAGAAGTAAATCTTCATAGTGATAGTTTGGAAGTGTTCCGCCGTGCTTGCTGGAATAACCTCTTAAGATAGCGTGTGCAAGCTGGTTGCCCTGGCTCTGTACTTCCCAGCCGCCGTATACGAATGTATGGCTTCCCTGAGCTGCCTTAATAGCGTTCATCATAACGGATAAGTCTCCGCCTGTTGGGTTCTTCATACCTACTGGTACATTGAAGCCAGAAGCTGTAAGTCTGTGCTGCTGGTCTTCTACAGATCTAGCACCTACTGCTACATAGGAAAGGCAGTCGGAAAGATATGTGTGGTTTTCTGGATAGAGCATTTCGTCTGCGCAAGAGAAACCAGTATCTTCAATAGCCTTAATGTGAAGTCTTCTGATAGAAATTAAGCCCTTGAGCATATCAGGAGATTCATTTGGGTTTGGCTGGTGAAGCATTCCCTTATAGCCTTCGCCTGTTGTTCTTGGCTTATTTGTATAAATTCTTGGGATGATAACAATCTTATCCTTAACCTGTTCGTTAACCTTTGCCATTCTGCCCATATAATCAAGAACTGCATCTTCTCTATCTGCAGAGCAAGGTCCGATAACGAGAATGAACTTATCGCTTTCGCCTGTGAAAACCTTTCTGATTTCTTCGTCGTTTGCCTTTTTCTTTGCTGCACCTTCAGCAGAAAGTGGATACATTTCCTTTACTACTCTTGCTGTTGGCATTTCTCTCTTAAACTGAAAATTCATAACATCTATCTCCTATTATTTCTTATCGAACAGTATTCTCTGGCGAGTTGATTCTCTCATCATTTCGCGCATTGCTTCTCTGTCATCATTTACTATAGTTTCTTTTAATTTATGGAAGGACTGCTCAAACGCATCCATCTGGTTTAAGAGTTCTTCTTTATTAACCAAGAAAAGTTCGCTCCACATTTCATCGTTAAGCTTTGCAATTCTTGTTAAATCTCTAAATGAATTACCACTGTAAGGCGCCATTGTTTCTGCATCCTTGCATGTCATAAGTGCAATTGCAATGCAGTGAGTAAGCTGAGACAAGAAGCCGATAACTTCGTCGTGCTTTTCAGGTGTAAGAACTGAAATTCTCTTAAAACCTAAAATCATACCAAGCTGTCTTGCAACATCTATAGCCTCTTCAGTATTCTTTTCTGTTGGTGTAATAATGTAATTTGATGGATAGAAAATATCTTTCTTTGCATTCTGTACACCGCTGCATTCTCTACCAGCCATTGGGTGGCAAGGAATGTATTCAAGATCTTCTCTAAGCATTCCCTGAATATCGTAAACCACACAAGTCTTAACACCAGTTACGTCTGTAATCAGCGCGCCAGACTTAAAATAACTTTGGTAGTTTTTAATCCATTCAATAAACGCATGTGGATAAATTGCGAAAATTACTATGTCAAATTGCTTTACGTAATCTTCTGTAACTTCCACCTGGCCATGCTTTATTATGCCATGTTCAATAGCATAGTCGATGGACTCTTGGTTCTTATCTATGGCTCCAACTTCAAAGCCTAAATCAGAAAGACCCTGAGCATAAGAACCACCCATCAAACCAAGTCCGACAATGCCAACTTTCATTTTGTTAATCAGATTCATATTTTATCTCCAATCCTAATGATTTAAGCACTTCAAAGTAATTTGGATAACTTTTTCTAACGGCATGAGAATCTGTAATTGTGCCGCCGACCCTAGTGCAAAGCAATGACAAAGCCATTACTATTCTGTGGTCGTTATAGCCCTCTAAAAGGCCTTCTGGCGCGTGTATTGATCCTTTATGGACAACTACACTGTTTTCTTCAACATCTACGTCTATGCCGAATTTTTTGAGTTCTGTAGCCATTGCATTAGCACGGTCGGACTCTTTTATGAGAAGTCTTCTTGTGCCTGTAAACAAGGCTCCATTTTTAGCTGCTGCAAAAGCGAAAAGCACTGGTCCAAGATCTGGGCAATCGGATAAATCGATTACAGGATTTTCACCTTCAAGCTGCTTAATTGCTTCTACGCAATATTTGTCGCCCTGGAAACTGTTTGGATTAAGACCGCTAATTTCTAAATCATTTCCCATTGCTTTAAGCGCATACAGGAATGCCGCATTAGACCAGTCTCCTTCTACTGTTGTTTCCAAAGCCTTATAGCTTTGATTCCCTTTTATGTGGAAAACATTCTTTGGCTCTTCTTTAATTTCAATTCCGAAAGTTGAAAGAGCATCGAGAGTAATGTCTATGTAAGGTCTGCTTTCTACAGGTTCTAAAACTGTAAGAGTGCTATCTTCTTTAAGAAGTGGCAGCGCATACAAAAGACCTGTTACAAACTGGCTTGAGATGTCTCCTCTTATAGTCCAGTTTCCTGCCTTAAGCTGGCCATCAACTGTTATAGAATCTGCTTTAAGATCTACTGCAATACCCATTTCTTTAAACAGATCTTCGTAGACGCCTATACCGCGCTGCATAAGTCTTTCAGCACCGGTGAATACCGCATGCTCTTTAAAGGCCATTGCTATTGGTATAAAGAATCTAATGGTGCTGCCGCTCTCTCTGCAGTTGAAAGGCATTTCAGGAATATCGCCTGAGCCCTGGAACTTTACTGTTGTATCTTCCCAAGTATACTTAATGCCAAGAGCTGATAAACAGTCTAAAGTGGCCTTCATATCTTCGCTTGGAGCTATTCCGTGCACCACACTATTTTGTTTTGATAATGCTGCACAAATCAGCATTCTATGAGCATAGCTTTTAGATGGCGGAGCTGTTACTTTGCCACAAGCCTTGCCCGGAAAAACTGATACGTTCATATTACTTTTCCTGTGCTTTGAAATAATCCACTGCTTCTAAATATCCGTTGAGTCCGTGGCCAATAATCTGGTGAACTGCTACGTAAGAGATATATGAGAGCTGTCTAAAATCTTCTCTTGCATGTACGTCGCTAATGTGAACTTCAACGCAAGGAATCTTTACTGCCTTTAAAGCATCCATAATTGCAATGCTTGTATGTGTGTAGCCACCTGCATTAAAGATGATACCGTCAATCTTATCAAAGTAAGCTTTCTGAATAGCATCGATTAAATCACCTTCGTGATTGGACTGATAGAATTCTACTTCTACGCCAACTTCTTTAGCGTGCTTTTCTACCATTTCAATAAGATCTTTGTATGTTATACTTCCGTAGATTTCAGGTTCTCTGATACCTATGAAATTGATGTTTGGTCCGTTTAAAACAAGAAGTTTCATTTTAAATCTCCTTAAGCAACGCTGCTGTTACTTCTTCAACTGTGCCGTCGCCAGGCAGATTGATATCAGCTGCAGCTGTATATATTGGATATCTTACTTCAAACATCTTTGTAAGCTTTTCTTTGTCTGAAGAAAGTGGTCTGTCGTCTGTTGTAATCAGTTTATCTAAAGAACGATTTAAGAAAATGCAAATACCATTCTTCTTAAGATTCTTTACGTTTTCTGGATTGAGCACTGCCCCACCACCGGTAGAAACAATAAGGCCGCTCTCCTTTGCTAAATCTGCAATAACTTCAGATTCAACTTTTCTGAATGCTGGTTCGCCGTACTGAGCAAAGTAGTCAGAAATAGGCATCTTGATGCGTTCAATAATCAGTGCATCTGTATCAACTAATTTGCGACCCAGCTTATTAGCAAGCTCTGTACCTATAGTTGTCTTGCCACAGCTTGGCATACCGATGAGAACTAGGTTTTGCTTTTTGCTGTTTACAAGATTAAATGCTTTATCTGTAAGAGCTTCGTTTACTTCTATGCCCTGGAAATACGCTGATGCATAAACAGCCTGCGCAGCAAGCATGTATAAACCGCCTTCTGCTGCAGCGCCCTGCTTTTTAGCTTCTAAAACAAGGTTTGTGCGAAGTGGATTATATATAGCATCTACAACGCCCTTCACCTTTGAATACTTAGTTAAATCGATAGGAACTGCATCTGCCTTTGGGAACATACCAACAGGTGTAGTGTTGATAATAATCTCTGCATCGGCATGAAGCTTTTCTGCATCTTCATAAGTAATAGCACCATCTTTTGCACTTCTAGAAACCTTTATGATTTCTTTTGCGCCGAGGCTTTCAGCTACAGCCTTTGCAGTTTTAGAAGTACCACCTGTACCAAGGATTAAAACCTTTGCACCGTTTAAATCAAGGCCAAGCTTTTCAATTAAAGCCTTCATACCCATAAAGTCTGTATTGTATCCGTAGAGTTTTCCATCCTTGTTTACGATGGTGTTAACAGCGCCAATAGCCTTTGCCTGATCGGATATTTCATCAAGGAAAGGAATTACATCCTGCTTGTAAGGAATAGTAACGTTGATTCCCTTGAATTCTTTTTTAGTTATAAAGTCTGGGAGTTCAGCCGGAGTAAGTTCTTTTAATTCGTACTTGTAATCAGCTATGCTTTCGTGGATTTCCATTGAATAGCTGTGTCCGAGATGTTCTCCTATAAGTCCATATTGCATGGTTTACTCCTTATGCAAGAAAGTCTGTTCCAAATCTTTGTGTAAGAAGATCTGCAATAACTATAGCTACGCAGCTGTCTATTACTGGACAAATTCTTCTTAAAATGGATGGGTCGTGTCTGCCGTGAATTTCAAGATCTTCGTTTTCCATACTCTTAAAGTTTACGGTTTTCTGCACCTTTGAAATAGATGGTGTAGGCTTTACAGCTGTCTGGAAAACAACTGGCATTCCGTTTGAAATACCGCCGTTAATTCCAGCGTTGTTATTTGTTTCTGTAACAACCTTTCCGTCTACGATTCTTATTGGGTCGTTAGCTTGGCTACCGCGCATCTTGGCGAATTCAAAACCTGCGCCGAATTCAATGCCCTTTACACCACCAAGGCTGAACACTATATGAGATATAAGACTTTCGATAGAATCGAACCATGGTTCGCCAACGCCAGCAGGAATGCCTGCAATTGCTGTCTGAACAACACCGCCAATACTATCTTGATCTTCTCTTGCATTGTTTATTTCTTCGATGATTGCAACTTCTTTTTCTTTATCAAGAACTGGAAACTGCATGTCCTGAAGGCTCTTGATGTCTGCAATCATATCGCCAAATGCTCTGTCCTTTGCTTCGCCACAAGAAAGAATATGAGTACCAATGTAGATACCCTTCTTTTCAAGTGCAGGAAGAAGAATTCCACCAACTGCGCAAAGGCCTGTTGTAATTCTTCCGGAGAAGTGTCCGCCGCCTCTGAAATCTTCAAAGCCGTGATACTTAATGAATGCAGAATAATCTGCATGAGCCGGACGAGCTGGCCCGTAGTTGTAATCTCTGCTCTTTGTATTCTGGTTAGGAACAGAAATGCAAATTGGTGTGCCTGTTGTTTTATCGTTAAACACACCTGAGAGAATTTCGAATGGATCTGTTTCAACTCTTTGTGTATCGGTGGAGAGGCTTGGTCTTCTTCTTGAAAGAACCTTTTCGATTTCAGCTCTGTTTACTTCAACGCCAGGAGCTATACCATCGATTAAAGCGCCTACTGCAGGGCCGTGGCTTTCACCGAATAATGTAACTGTTAAGGATTGTCCGAAAGTATTTTTCATTAGATGGTCTCCATTCTTTTGAGTATTTCTTCAGGATCCATTTGCTTTAATGTGTATGTGCCAAGCTTTTCGCAAAGAACTGCTTTAATGCCGTTTGCACTCTTCTTTTTGTCATGAAGAATGTAAGGAAGAAGTTCTTCAGGCTTGTGATTGTGCGTTGTAGGGATATTGTACTTTGCAAATACTGAAAGTAATCTTTCTCTTACTTCAGGAGAGCTCATTGGAATCATACCAAGTGCTACGCATTCGCCGTGATAAAGATTGTATTCTTCAACAGCTTCGATTGCATGGCCTATGGTGTGGCCAAAGTTAAGTACAGATCTAACGCCGGCTTCCTTTGTGTCTTCTTCAACAACTCTTTCCTTAATCTTAAGAGCTCCTGCAATAACTGCGCTGGCATCTTTTCTAATGTCTTCGCTCTTTTCAATAAATTCAAAGAGTTCTAAATCGAAGTTTGCAGCCATCTTAATTGCTTCTGTAAGGCCTGCCATAAAGAGGCGGTCAGATAAAGTATCAAGAGTTTTTGGGTCGACAATTACCATGCTTGGCTGGTAGAATGCGCCGACAATATTTTTAACGTTATGAAAATCTATTCCGGTTTTTCCGCCGATGGAAGAATCCACCTGAGAAAGAAGTGTTGTTGGCATATTGAAGAATTCAATGCCGCGCATAAAGCTTGCTGCCGCAAAACCTGCCAAGTCGCCGCACATGCCGCCACCTACAGCTACAACACAGTCCTTTCTAGTAAAGTCTGCATCAAGCATTGCTGCTAAAAGCTGCTGCCAAACGTCTATGCACTTGCTCTGTTCGCCTTGAGGAATTGTAAATAATACGCCATCCTTGCACTGATCTAAAACAGTCTTTGCATATTCTGCTGGCACGCCGCTATCTGTTACAACAAGAACTTTTCTGTTGAGGTTTATAAGCTGGCCTGCTTTTGCTAAAGCGCCTTCTTCTATAACAACGTCGTAATTAATTGTGTCGGTTTTTACCGGAATAATCATAGCTAACCTTTCTTACTTTGTGTAAAAAGTTCCAACTAACTTAAGTCTAGCGCAAAGAGCGGAGAGTTCTCTAAGCATGTATTCGCCGTTTTCGTTGTTGATGTTTCCTTCTGCTTCAATGTAGAAGTAGTAGTTCCACTGGAGTTCCTTCATTGGACGGCTTCTTAAGCACTTCATATTGTAGCCGTGTGCACCGATGATGTTCAGTGTCTGTGCAAGAGCACCGGCCTTGTGCTGTACTGTGAATACGATGATGAAGTTTTCATCTTCTCTAACACCAGAGTATGCAGGCTTATTTGCCACCTTAGACATAGCTGCAAATCTTGTTGTGTTATTTGGATTATCGTTAATTGATGATTCTAAAATTTCAAGTCCGAAGATTTCAGCTGTTTCAGCAGAAGCGATTGCTGCAATAGATGTGTCATCGGATTCTTTTACAAACTTAGCTGCAACTGCTGTGTTTACATAGCTCTGACCAACGAGTCCGTGTTTTTGAATCCAGTTAGCGCACTGATCTAATGCCTGTGGATGGCTGATAACCTTCTTAACATCGCCAATCTTTGTGCCTGGCTTTACCATAAGATTGTGGTTAATAGCAAGGTCTTTTACCTGATTGATAAAGAGGCTGCCGGAGAAGATAAGATCCATTACGGCACCAACTTCGCCTGCATAGCTGTTTTCGATTGGGAGAACTACTGTATCGCATTCGCCATTTTCAACTGCCTGATAAGCAGCTTTGAAATCTGGGTATGCAATAAGTTCTGCACCTGGGAACATCTTGCTTGCAGCAATGAATGCATAAGCACCTTCTACACCGCTGTATGCAACCTTCATGCCAGAAATAATCTTTGTCTGATACTTGCATGAAAGATTAATCATATTTCTCTGGAATTCAACAAAGTAGTCTTCAATTTCAGGGTCTGTGATATATTTTCTTGTTTTTGCAATAAGCTGTTCTTCTCTTGCTTCGTCTTTTACAGAAAGACCATGTTCTTTCTTGTAATCAGCAACCATAGCGCATGCCTTCATTCTCTTTTCAAAGAGCTGCGCAAGTTCCTTATCCGCTTCGTTGATAATGCCTCTTGCTTCTTCTAACTTTGTCATTTTGATTTCTCCTTTGTTGATAATAAAAAAGCGGCTACCATTAAGGTGCCGCTTTGCAATTACGTGTTATTAACGTGATTAAAATGCTTTTGTGGCGCCTTGTTTATTATACTTGCTAAAGTAATAAAAAGAAAAATAGCAGTACGCAAAATAGCGAACTGCAAAGCTAAAAAAGGCATAAAAAGGCTTAGAAATTGTAGACATTAAATTGTTAATTCTAATTGTGTTCATTTCTAATACCTCTTATATATAAAAACATCCTTTATACTTTAGCACACAACAGTGCCAAAGTCAACACTTTCTTATATATTATAGAAAATTTTACAGGAATGTTAGGCGCCTCAAAACACAAAGAAAAAAGACCCAGCCAAAGCTGAGTCTTTATTGTGGTGCGGTATAATGGACTTGAACCATCACGGTGTTACCCATACGGCCCTCAACCGTACGCGTCTGCCAATTCCGCCAATACCGCGCATCAACATTGAATATATTAGCACAAGGTTGATGCCTTGTAAAGCACTTTTTTTACTTTTTGGCAAATATTTTATTTAAATATCTGCATAGTATATCTTCTTAAGGCTATTCTCACCTTTCTGTAAAGATATCTGTACTTATAAATCTTCTGCCCCTTTTCGTAGAGCGCATCGATTCTTTCAGCGTGAGCCATTGGATCTGATTCGAAACTTTCGATTTCTGGTCTGATGGATTTAAACTGCAGGCAGTAAAGCATCTTGTACCATAAATCGGATTCCCTTCCGTTATCTCTATGCCAGAAAGTACCGAACTGCTGCTCCATAGAACCGAACATGATTTCATCCATCTGTTCTTTTGTATAGTAGCCCGCATCAATAGCCATCTGAACGATATCTGTACCTGGAAGGAAGTTTAATCCGTGAAGCTGAAGTTCGTAAGGAGTCTGCATGCGCTTACCAAGGTAGTAGCTGTCCTTAAGATCTTCAATTTCTTCAAATGGATGCTGCAGCATAAAGTCGTAGCTTGTCCAGAAAACTCCAGATGCTCTAATCTTCTTTGTTGCTGACACGATATCTTCTGATGTTTCAAATCTGTGGAACACCTGGCGTCTGATTCTATCAGAACCAGTCTGAATACCCATTATAACTTCTGTAAGACCTACAGAAACAAGCTTCTTTAAAACTTCTGGGTCGGTCATCTTAGGGTGAGTCCAGATAGTAAACGGATAGTTGATATACTTCTTGTACTGTACACAGAATTCATCTACCCAGCCTGGAAGATTAGGGAAAATTTCATCATAGAAATGGAAAAACTTAATGTTCTTGCAAACCCTTTTAGCTTCTCTAAGTTCTGCGATAACATTCTCAACAGATCTTGTTCTAACCCCGTGCACGCCCTTTGGAAGGAAATGCTTAAGGTTGTTACTGCCGCAATAAGAGCAAGTAAATGGGCAACCCCTTGAAGCTACAACTTCATAGCTCATAGTGTCGAGTTGTGGGTCGCCTTCTGTGAGAGTATCGTGATCTATGTAGCAAGCCCATGGAGAATTGATAGCAGGCAGGCCATATTCGTTAATATCGTTTGGAATATCGCCTGTTGGATTGATTACAATTTCTCCATCCTTTTTATAACCAAGGCAAGGAATGTCGTAGTAAGGCTTTCCTTCTCTTAAAGCATTGGCCACCTTAACAATAGATCTTTCGCCATCGGAAATTAAAACGCCTGTAACTTCTTCTTTATTGAGGAAGTATTCTGGGCACATTGTTGTAAATGCGCCGCCCACAAATACAGGTATGTCAAAATTACTATGTATCATTTTAAGGATAGCGTTTACTGTATCCAGATACATAGAACTCATGGCAGAAAGGCCTATGAATAAAGGCTTCTTGTCTGCAATATCATTTTTTAAAATCTCAAGCTCTTTTTCTGTTGTAGGCTGCGGATGAACAGAGTTGAAGTCTTTATAGAAGACATTTCTTACTTTGTAACCCGCATCTACAAGAGCAGTCTCAAGATATCTAACGCCGAGGGCCTTCTTGTTGTAGAAGGCCACCAGCATTACATTTCTATTTTCCATTAATCTAATCTTTCTAAATTATTCAGCCTTTTCTTCCTTCTTCATGCTTCTAAGCTTGTTCATTGCCTTTACAACGCAGAAAAGTGCAAATGCAACAAGGAGGAAGTAGATGATGTTCTGAATGAACTGACCATACTTAATCTGTGCTTCGCCGATTCCGAAAGAAAGTTCTGCGAAGTTAACGCCGCCCATAAGAAGACCTACAAGTGGCATGATAATGTCGTTTACAAGAGAGTTAACGATTGCTGTGAATGCACCGCCGATAACAACGCCGACAGCCATGTCAACTACATTACCCTTAGTGATGAATTCCTTGAATTCCTTTGCGAATGAGTTCTTTGCCATGATTTTAGCTCCTTTATAAATTATTATTTTTAAATAGCAGCGACGCACCGATTATACCTGCATCGTTGCCCATCTTAGCCGGAACAACTGGATAGTGTTCTCTGTAGAAGTTTCGCTCTTCTACGAGTTTTTCAAGTTTATCAAATAGAATGTTTCCTGCATTGCTGATGCCGCCGCCTATTGCTACAACTTCTGGGTCGAGCATGGAACAGAGGCCTGCAATCATAGTTGCAAGATTATCTGCATATTCATTGAAGATTTCATTTGCAATAGGCTGACCCGCCTTTGCATCTTCTATAAGCTGGCGAACGCTTACGAAAGAATCTCCCATCTTTTCTTTGCCGGTGGTTTCAATCCAATTAACGGAAGTGTAAGTTTCCATGCAACCCTTCATGCCGCATGTACAATCTCTGCCGCCGCTCTTAAAAGGAAGATGACCAATTTCGCAGCCTCGATTCTGACCGCCATTGAAAACCTTACCGCCGAGAATTACTCCCCCACCAAGACCCGTGCCAAGAGTTAGAAGAAGCGCACTCTTCTTGCCGCTGAATGCTCCGCCGTAAAGTTCTGCCACAGCTGCTGCATTGGCGTCGTTATCCATAACAACAGGAATGAAATCTAAGTGCTTTTCAAGTTCAGTCTTAATAGGTACATTGTGATAGCCAAGATTATAGGCATGAAGCAAAGTTGTAGAATCCTGGCTTATACTACCAGGCACCGCTAAACCTATTGAAGCAAGAGTTTCGCGAATGTAGCCAAACTGAGCAAGAAGCATATCGATAGCTTCTTCAAGCTGGTTGCAAAGCTCTATATAATCGCAGTGAGTGAAAGGAAAACTGAGCTTGCCTAAAATTGTAGCCACGCCCTCTTCTTCTTTTATGAGGCCCACTTTGATATTTGTACCGCCGATATCAATTCCTATGTTAATCATACAATTAAATGTTTAAAACTTCACACTAATGACATTGTATTATACCACTTTTTTGCATACAATATAATTGTTGTTGGAGGCAATTATGAAAAAAGTACTTTTAATAGTAAACCCAGTAGCAGGAAAGCTTAGAGCCAGATCTGCCCTCTTTGAAATCGTAAACGAATTCTGCAAGGCCGGTTATTTTGTAACAACCCAGGTTACTCAGTACAGAGGCCATGGTGCAGATTTAGCAGCAGATGCAGAAAAGCATGGCTTTGATTATGTTGTTTGCGTTGGCGGCGACGGCACATTAAACGAAACTGTTACGGGCCTTTTAAGAAATGGTGATAAAACTAAAATAAAGCTTGGCTATATTCCAGCTGGTTCTACAAACGATTTTGCAGACACTTTGGGTCTTAGCCCTATTGCAAGCAAAGCAGCTGAAAATATTACAAAAGTTGAGAACGGCACATGGCTTGACATTGGACGTTTCAACGGAGATAGATTCTTCACTTATATTGCTTCCTTCGGCGCTTTCTCTGCAGTTTCTTATTCTGCCCCTCAAGATTTAAAGAATGCAGTAGGCCATTTTGCCTACCTTCTTACAGGCCTTACGGAACTTGGTAAAATTAAAGCTCACAAAGTTAGCCTTGTGGCAGATGGTAAAGAATATTCAGGCAACTACATTTACGGTTCTGTAAGCAATACAACTTCTGTAGGCGGAATTGTAAAGTTCCCTGAAAAGATGGTCGATTTAAAAGACGGAATGTTTGAAGTAATACTCGTTAAAAAGCCTTCCGACCTTGCCGAGCTTAACGAAATCGTAACAGGCGTTATGACATCTGACTACAGCAGCCATATGTTTGAGTTCTTCAAGGCAAAAGATATTACCTTCCAAATGAGTAAAAGCGTTGCTTGGACATTAGACGGCGAAAAAGCCGAAGGCAATTCAGAAATACATATAGAAAATCTTGCAAAAGCAATAAAGCTGTTGGTATAAACCAACAGCTTTTTTACTTAAGGCGTATTTAAAGGTTTTTATTCAACATCGGATGTATCTGGGATTCCTGCAAAGCCCTTTGCAAGGTCTTCATCTGTAGGAATGTAATCTGTCATCTTCTTATCGTGATAGCTTTCGTAAGCATACATATCGAAGTAACCTGTACCTGTAAGACCGAAGAGGATTGTCTTTTCTTCGCCAGTTTCCTTGCACTTAAGAGCTTCATCGATAGCAGCGCGAATTGCGTGAGAGCTTTCTGGAGCTGGGAGAATACCTTCTGTTCTTGCAAACATTTCAGCAGCTTCAAATACTGCAGTCTGTTCAACAGCTCTTGCTTCCATGTATCCATCATGATAAAGCTGAGAAAGAACTGTGCTCATGCCGTGGAATCTAAGTCCGCCTGCATGGTTTGGAGAAGGAATAAATCCACTACCAAGTGTGTACATTTTTGCGAGTGGGCAAATCATACCAGTGTCGCAGAAATCGTATGCAAACTTACCACGTGTAAAGCTTGGGCAAGATGCTGGTTCAACAGCGATAATCTGATAATCCTTTTCGCCGCGGAGCTTAGCGCCCATGAATGGAGCAATAAGACCACCAAGGTTTGATCCGCCACCTGCGCAGCCGATAATCATATCTGGGTCGATACCGTATTTATCTAAAGCAGCCTTTGCTTCAAGGCCGATTACAGACTGATGAAGAAGAACCTGATTTAATACGCTGCCGAGTACATAACGGTAGCCTTCGTTTGTTACAGCTACTTCTACAGCTTCAGAAATAGCGCAACCCAAGCTTCCTGTTGTGCCAGGATGTTCAGCAAGAATCTTCTTACCAACTTCAGTTTCCATAGATGGAGATGGAGTTACAGATGCGCCATAAGTACGCATAACTTCTCTTCTAAAAGGCTTCTGTTCGTAAGAAACTTTTACCATGTAAACCTTGCAGTCAAGATCGAAGTGTGCACAAGCCATAGAAAGTGCAGTACCCCACTGGCCAGCACCAGTTTCTGTTGTAACACCCTTAAGGCCTTGCTTTTTAGCATAATATGCCTGCGCGATAGCAGAATTGAGCTTGTGGCTTCCAGATGTATTGTTTCCTTCAAACTTATAGTAAATCTTAGCAGGTGTGCCAAGAGCTTTTTCAAGTTCATATGCTCTTCCAACTGGAGATGGACGATATGTCTTGTAGTATTCGCGAATTTCTTCTGGAATATCAATGTATGCTGTATCATTGTCGAGTTCCTGCTTAACAGGTTCTTCGCAGAAAATTGGAGTAAGTTCTTCAGCTTTGAGTGGCTGATGTGTGCCAGGATTAAGAAGTGGAGCTGGCTTTGTCTTCATATCAGCTCTTAAGTTGTACCACTGCTTTGGAATTTCATCTTCGGATAAATATATTTTGTAAGGGATATTCTTGTCGGCCATTTTATTTTCCTCCTAATAACTTGCCCGACCCAAAAGCAGGTCAACTAAAAAAAATTTGTTAAATGATAGGCTTATTATAGATGTGGACAAAGCATATGTGAAATGATAAAATTAGCGGGTAGAAATAAGAAAAACTTATAACAAAGAGGTTTGTCTATGAATTTAAATCAATTAGAATATTTTGTCAGTGTAGCAGAAACACTGAACTTTACAAGAGCTGCAGAGCGCTGTTTTATTTCTCAAACAGCTATGTCGCAGCAGATAAAAGTATTAGAAGAAACAGTTGGTGTTCCACTGCTCATAAGAAATAAACATAAGGTTGAGCTTACCGCTGCAGGCAAAGTTTATTACAACGAAGCTCGTGCTATTTTAGAGCGTTCGGGCAATGCAATTCACTTGGCTAGAACCGCAGCCGAAGGTGCCGAAGGTTCAATTTCTATTGGATACATTCGAGGCTATGGTCAGAAAGACTTTGCGCGTCAGCTTCAGAAATTTAGACACGCCAACCCAAATGTAAAAGTTTCTCTTACTAGAGATAATATGAGTCCGCTTATTGATCAGCTTGAAAATGGTAATTGCGACGTAATATTTACATCTTCGCCGCATTCATGGAGCAAGTATCCGCAGCTTGAGCATGAGATAGTTGGCACATACCCGCTGATGGTTGTAGTTCCTTCAAACCATTGGCTTGCAGGACATTCGACTATTGAATATTCAGAGCTTCAAGAAGAAAAATTCATCATCATGCAACCAAGCGGCCGACCAACCGATGAAATGGAAGAATCTCTAATGATTTATGAAAAAGGCGGTTTTGTTCCAAACATTGTTTCACTTCATCAGGACCCAGAAGAAATTCTCTTTGAAGTTTCCATCGGGCTCGGTATAAGCTTTATGCCTGAATACATGATTCGTCTGCATCAGAATTCATCTGAATTCCACATTGCTCAGCTTGTTAACGCAGATGGGGCGCCAGAAATGCACGGCTTAGAACTTGTATGGAAAAAAGGAAACACAAACCCAATTATTAATCAGTTAAAGAATAGTATTAAGTAAAGAAAAAGCT
>JAKSSI010000039.1 GCA_024403175.1 Clostridia bacterium | reverse complement strand
TGGGTCGAACAATATTGAATGCTTTTCTATGCAAATACGTTCAAATATCCGTCAACAGTCCCTTAAACATAAATATTTGCCCGACACAGAGTAATAATAACGAATCAAAGTTTGTTCCGTCATATTTGAGGAATTATAAACCAAACTAATGACTTGAAAAGGTTTGGTCTAAATGTCTTCATATTAATCTATTCAACCAGATTTACGAATGCCGTAACATTGTGTTGCGGCTTTTAGTTTGCAATAAAAACAGCTATATGTTAAAATTTACCGAAAGGGAAATATTGGTAAAATGAAATATGTAGAAGAAAAAAATATGCCGAGAGAAAAGATGCTTTATAGCGGAGTTGAATCTCTTTCGGACATCGAATTGATAATGGCTCTTTTAGGTTCTGGCTACGAAGGTAGAAGTGTTGATGAAATTGCCATGGCTGTCTATAAAAAAATCAATGGCAATCTATATGAGCTAGAAGGTAAACGCCCGGAAGAATTCTATATGCAGAGCTTTGATAATGAGAAGGTTATAGGAATTGGAAAGCCTAATGCCTGCCTTCTTGTGGCTGCAGCAGAACTTGGAAAGCGAATTCTTGAGGGAAAAAAGCGCGACGAAGTAGTTGATTTAAATCAGCCGGAATCTGTGGCTGAAATATTTAGAACTAATATGCGAAGCCTTACTCACGAGGAGTTTCATGTGTTGCTTTTAAATTCTAAACTTCAGAAGATGGGTTATGAAAAAGTTAGTAGCGGGGGAATTGCTTCGGCTTGCGCAGATCCTAGCAAAGTGTATTTAAGTGCAATAAAAAGAGGCGCCAGAGCAATTATTGTTGCCCATAATCATCCATCCGGCGACCCATCTCCGAGCAAGGCAGATGAATCAAGTACAAACCAACTTAAAGCTGCTGGGAAAATTATAGGAATTGAACTATTAGACCACATAATAATAGCAGGCGATAAATGGTTTTCTTTTGTTCAGAGTAATTTAATGAAATAATATGTCAATTGCCTTTAATTTAACGACTTTGTTTGATATAATTTGCATACTTACGGCATATTTTTAACAAAGGAAGTTTTAATTATGGGCAAAGTTATTCTTATTACCTCCGGAAAAGGTGGGGTCGGGAAAACTACAATTACAACTAACTTGGGTGTATCTTTGGCAAAACAAGGAGTTAAAACACTCATTTTAGATATGAATATGGGCCTTAGAAATGATGACATTTATCTTGGTCTTCAGGATAGCATCCTCTTTGATTTTGGTGATGTTCTTACCGGTATGTGCAAACTCGAAAAGGCTATTGTAAAGCACGATTATGTTGATAATCTGTGCCTTTTGTCTTGCCCACAATACAGAGAAATTGAAGGATTATCTGCAGAGCATATTCATACAATTTATTCTAAGCTGAAGAATCTGTTTGATGTTGTTCTTGTAGACTGCCCACTTTTAAACGGCAACCAAATAGTAAATCTTACATTTGGAGCAGATTCTTCAGTGGTGGTTCTTTCTCAGGACTACGTAGCAATGCGCAATGGCGATGCTATAAACAGAAAACTCGGATCTTTAGGAATCTTCGATAGAAAGTATGTTGTAAACAAGATTCTTCCGGAAAATTACAGAAACGAAGATCTTCCAGACCTTATGACTATATCTAAATCAATGGAATCCTTATGCCTCGGTGTAGTTCCATTTGACAATAATATTCACATTTCAAACAACATCGGCGAACCTATTTCATCAAATGAAGAATCATATCTTTCTAAGACTTTCGATGAAATGGCAATGAGACTTTGGGGGAAGTAATTATGAAAAAAGATGCAAGAGTCATCGGTATTGTAGGCACAGGTATGATTGCCAGCAGTATGGCAGTTTTAGCTGGAGGCCACGGATTTAAGGCAGTAGTATTTGCCAGAAGTCAGAACTCTGTAGACAGATGCACAAAGGTTGTTGCAGATTTTTATCAACAGTTTGTAGATAGAAATCTCATGACAAAAGAGCAGGCAGAGCTTTGCAACAGCTATATCTCTTACACTTTTGATTATGCAGACTTAAAGGATTCTGAAATCGTTTTCGAATCTGTAGCTGAAACAACAGAAGCTAAGTATGGTGTTTACAAGGCTATCGAAGAAAATTGCCCTCTGGTTAAGGCTATTTGTTCTGTAAGCTCTTCAATTGTTCCTGCAAAGCTTGCTGAAGGCGCAGATAAGTATGCAGATAGAATTATCGTAACTCATCCTTTCAACCCACCACATCTTGTTCCATTCTTTGAACTTTGTGGTTCTGAAAAGACTGCAGACGGCGTAATTGATTATGTAATCAGCGTTCTTGAAGAATTAGACAGAAAGCCTGTAGTTTTAAACAAGCCAACACCTGGCTTTATCGGCAACAGGCTTCAGTTTGCTCTTTGGAGAGAAGCTCTTGCTCTTGTTGAAGAGGGTATCTGCGACGCTAGAGCAGTTGATGCTTGTCTTCAGTACAGCTTCTGCCCAAGATATACATCTATCGGTATGTTTGAACATTTCGATAACGGCGGCTTAGAACTCAACGCTGCTACTTGCAGAAATGTATGGCCTATTCTTTCCACTGCAACCGAAATTCCTGGATTTATGAAGCAACTTATGGATGAAGGAAAGATGGGTGTTAGATCCGAATCTAAGACCGGTTTCTATGATTGGAATAATGTAGATATGAAGGCTTACTCTGAAAGAGTATCTGCTCCATACTGGGCAATGCTCGATTGGAAGTATCCTGAAGAATAATAAAGCGTTTTTATAATTTTTACATACTAAACTAGGAGGCTATTATGGACAAAATGGATTATGCAGTAGGCTTAACCGAAAAAATTATTCAGTATACACTGGATCTTACCTATGACAAAATTCCACAGCAGACAATTGCTATGCAGAATCACTGCATTAATGATATTTTAGGTTGTCTTTTAGGTGCTACAACTTTAGACGACTCCGCAAGACAGGCTGCTTTATATGCAGAAAGACAGACTGGTCCTTGCACAATTCTTTATAACGGAAAGAAGACAACTCCAGAAATGGCAGCTCTTGCAAACGGAACACTTGCACATGCTCTCGACTTCGATGACGGTCATGATGCTATTGTTCATCCATCTGGCGTAGCTTTCCCTGCACTTCTTGCTATTGCTGAATATCTTGGAAATGTAAGCGGTGAAGATTTCATTACAGCTCTTGTAATTGGTACTGACCTTTCTTGCAGATTTGCAATGGGTATGGATCATGTAAACCTTGAATATGGTTGGAACCATCCATCCATTATGCAGGAAATGGGCGCAGTATTCGGAGCTTCCAAGCTTATGGGCTTAGATCACGACCAGATTTTAGACGCTATAGCTCTTGCTATGACACAGTTCACATGCTCTGGCGAATCCATGACATCTAAGGGTTCTGTAATTAGAACAATGAGAGATGGTTTTGCAGCACAGGCAGTAGTTTCTTCTGTAATCATGGCCAAGATGGGCGTTCACGCAAGATTTGATACACCATTCGAAGGCAAGTATGGTTTCTACACAATGTATATGCACGGTGAATGGACACCAGAAAAGGTTATTAAGGATCTTGGTGTTAAGTTTGAAACAGATAACATTACATTCAAGCCATGGCCATCTTGCAAAGCTACACATACTTCTATTCAGGCTATGCAGGAAATCATGGATGAAAACAATCTTACAAAGGACGATGTAGAATCTGTTCACGTTGTAGGTCAGAAGGGAATGGGTATGACAATCGACCCAATCGAATCCAAGCGTCGCCCAGAAAGCACAGGTATTGCAAAGGCTTCTCTTCCATTCGTTATCGGAACAATCCTTAACTATCACGATGTAAACCTTACAAGCTTTACAGAAGCAAAGCTCAAGGATGAAGCTATTATCGAACAGGGTATGAAGGTATCCTTCGAAGCTCATCCAACATGGGGCAAGCCAGAAGCTCACTTCATCGATATGACTGTAAAGACAAACAAGGGTGAATTTACAAAGCACATCGAACAGCCAACAGGCGGTACAGGATATCCACTTACAGACGACCAGGTTAAGAATAAGTTTGTTGCATGCGTAAAGTTCTACCACAAGAACCTTACAGATGAACAGATTGATAAGCTCTTCGAAGTTTCTTACCACGTAGATAAGCTTGCAAATGTAAACGAACTTCTTGCACTTCTGTAATTAGCAATGGAAATCAAACAACTTCAGCATTTTGTTGCAATTTGTGAATACAAAAGTTTTGGAAAGGCTGCAAAACACTGTTTTATCAGTGTGCAGGGCATTAGTGTGTCTATAAGCAGACTTGAAGAAGAACTTGAATGCAAGTTGTTTGAAAGAAATACTACCGGCGCAGAGCTTACAATTGCTGGTGAATATTTGCTTCCAAAGGCAAAAGAAATTCTAAAGCAAGTATCTCTTTGCAAGGAATATTATTCACAAAGAAATTCCAAGAAAATGATTTCTATAATGCTTGTGCGCGGTACGGTTGAACGCTTCGGCCGTCCGTGCATCAAGCGTTTTATGGATGAAAATCCAAACGTTGAAGTAGATTTTAGAGTAGGTTCTGATACGGATTGTCAGGTATCGGTTGAAAACGGGTCGGTAGACTTTGCAATTTGTGCAGGGCCATACAGTGAAGATGTTCAGGCTCTTAGGATTTTTAATGCACCATGTGTTGCAGCTATAAGCCAAGACCATCCATTTGCTAAGAAAAAGCAAATTTCAGTAAAGGATTTGGACAATAGGCGTTTAGCTATACTCGGTGAGGATATGAGCTCTACGAAGGCACTTTTTAAGCTTGCGGCGGCTTATAATATCCATATTAACTACACTACTGTTGATGAGCCTCGATTAGCTATGTACAAAGCGGATATGGGTAAATATTTAGGCATAATTAATCCGATTTCTGCTAGTAAGCTTCAGTTTCAAAACATTTCCTTGATTCCATTTAAGGAAAAAGAAATGCGCTGGGATATACACTTACTACGACTTACAGACAAAGAAATGAGCCAAGAAACTTTGGCCTTTGAAAAAATTGTTGAAGATTTTATAGCCATCAATAAATAGTTGATACCTATCAACTGTTGTTGATGGCTTTTTTATTTAGGTTTTGTTATAATTATAACGATATTATTTATTATTGTTATTTTAGGAGGAAAAGATGGAACCTGCTGTAAAAGTCAACATGTCATTGATTGACCAAATTGAAGCAACCACTCTTGACGAAAAAAGAATTGCCTGGAAAGAGGCAGTTAAAGCTGCTCCATACAAGATTCACGTAGACAGACAGAAGTATGCTACAGAATCCTGGAAGCAGACAGAGGGTGAAGATCTTGAAATCAGACGTGCTAAGTTATTCCAGCACGTAGTAGAAAACATCGAACTCAGCATTCTTGATTTCGATTACATCGTAGGCAGAATGGGCCCTACAGTAGTAGGTGCTTACACAGGTATTGATACCTGCGGAGACTATCTCGATGGTATTTGGGGCGATGAAGGAGAAGTTCAGTTCTCTAAGCACGACAAGTCATTGCTCACAATGGAAGAAATTGAAATCTTAAGAGAAGCTGCAAGAACATTCGGAAAGACTTCTGTTGCAGATATGTGCAACAAGGCTCAGGAAGATATTCTTGGCACATGGCCTATGGATGCGCTTAAGGCTCGTCTTAAGGACCCACCAATCAACACAGGAAACTTTGGTAACTCTACAAACACTGTAGACTTTGATAAGCTCCTTAAGAAGGGCTTAAGATATTTCATCAATGAAGCTCAGGAGCATATTGATGACTTTATCGAAAACAAGAGACACGACCCAAATAAATTCTATTTCTGGAAGGCTGCACAGATTGTACTTGAAGCAACAATTACACTCTCTCACAGATATGCAGACTTAGCAGAAGAAATGTCTAAGACAGAAGCAAACGAAGCAAGAAAGCAGGAACTTCTTGAAATTGCAGCATGCTGCAGAAAGGTTCCAGAATTCCCTGCAGAAAATTTCCACGAAGCTCTTCAGTCTATGGCTATCGTAGGTATTTGTAAGGGTATTGAACATCCAATGCACAACCACCCACAGTGGGGCAGAGGAGACCAGTACTTATACCCATACTTCATTAAGGATATGAATGAAGGTACTTGCACTCCAAACAAGGCAATGAACATGCTTGCTGAGCTTATCGGCAGATGGGGTACAACAATTTACGTAGACACAGGTACACATAGAGAAACACACCAGGTTACATTCGCAATCAACTCCATTAACCTTTGCGGTATTACACCTGATGGATTCGAAGGAACAAACGAACTTTCTTACATGTTTATGCAGGCTATTGGCCTTCTTAGACAGTCTTCTCCAACAGTTGGTATTCGTTGGAATCACGACGTACCAGATTGGTTTATGAAGAAGGCAATCAAGGTTAACGTTAACTGCGGTGGCGGTGTTCCACTCTTCGAAAACGAAGAAGGTATTATTAAGCTCTTCGTAGAAGAAGGCGTGCCACTTAGAGAAGCAAGAGATTGGGTCGGACGTGGATGCGTATGGCCAGCTCTTCCACAGCGTTCTGAATATAAGTGCGGTGCTGCAGGATTCAACAATGCTGCAATTATGCATTTAGTACTTCACAATGGTTATGCCATTACTGGAAAACAGCTTGGTCTTCCAACTGGCGACCCAAGAGAATTTAAGAGCTTTGAAGCTATTTGGGAAGCTTTTGAAAAGCAGCATAAGTTTGTTATGCATAGAACACTCTGGCTTGCAAATTTAGCAAGAGATGTTCAGGCTCAGTACTTAAGACTTCCATTCCTTTCAGCAATTTCTCTCCAGCACGGTATGGATTACGGCCATGACACAACGTTTCCAACAGAATGCTCTGAATACGGAATTACAGATAGAGCTATCATTGATGCTACAGATTCACTTTATGCTATTAAGCATCTTGTATTTGATACAAAGCAGCTTACAATGACTGAACTTATGGATGCTATTGATTCCAACTTCGAAGGTGAACGTGGCGCAGAAATTCAAAAGATGTGCCTTGATGTTCCTAAGTTCGGAAACGACGTTGAAGAAGTAGATCTTCTTGCAAGAAGACTTTCTAAGATGTCTGCTGCTAATATTACATCTTGGGATAACGGCTATGGCCATCCAAGATATAAGTCCTTAAGAGAAGGTCTTTCTTGGCACTATTCTGCAGGACTTGGCGTAGGCGCTCTTCCAAACGGAAGAAAGGCTAAGGAACCACTTAATGATGGTTCTGCATCTCCAATGAGAGGCATGGATAAGAATGGCCCAACAGCAGTTCTTAACTCCATTATTAAGGCAAACTTCGGCGACCATTCCTACGTACAGGTACTTAACCAGAAGTTCCCTAAGAGCCTTATGAAGACAGACTCTGATATCGAAAAGCTTGTTGCTTTAACAAACGCATTCCTTGGTGCAGGTGGTACACATATTCAGTACAACATCGTAGATAACAAGGAACTTGTAGAAGCTAAGACAACACCGGAAGAACACAAGGATCTTCTTGTAAGAGTAGGTGGATTCTCCGCATACTTCATTCAGCTTTCCGAACAGATTCAGGATGATATTATCCTTAGAAGTGAACAGGCTATCTAGTTAAATATTAAAAAAGGAGACTTAGTAATGGATTCTCAGAAAATGACAGACAGATTAATTGATTTTGCTCTTCATTTCAAGTATGAAGATATTCCATCAGAAGTTATTGCCTTCCAGGAAAGAATACTCCTGGATTCATTAGGTGTTATGTCGGCTGCAACTACACTGGAGCCGGCATGTACTCCTTTTATAGAATTCGCTGAAGAAAACAGCGTAAAGAAAGACTGTACTATTTTCGGTACAGACAAGAAAGCTACACCATACTTTGCAGCATTAGCTAATGGTTCTTTAATCCACGCTCTTGACTACGAAGATGGTCATGACTACGCAAAGGCTCATCCAAATACAGCTTCAATTCCTGTAATTATGGCGCTTGCTGAAAGCATGAATAAGAGCGGTAAGGAAGTAGTTGCAGCACTTGCAATTTCATCCGAACTTTCAATTAGATTAAAGTACTGTCTTACAGTAAATGACTTATTTGATTGCGGTATTTATTCTCCACCAATGTTTGCTGCTTACGGCGCTGTTCTTGGTGCTGCAAGACTCGCAGGCCTTAATGAAGATGAAACTTTAGATGCATTGTCAATTTGCTTAACACAGATTCTTCTTCCGGGTCAGAGTGCTAGATCTGCAAGATCTTGCTTAAGAGGTGTTAGAGAAGCCCTTGCTGCAAGAGCTGCTGCATTTGGTATTGCTATGGCTCAGAAGGGTGTTCACGCAAGAATGGACGAACCTCTTGAAGGTCAGTTTGGTTTATATAACTGCGCATTTAAGGGCAGTTATGATGAAAATGTTCTCTTTGGAGATTTAGGTAAGCGCTGGGAAGCTGCAAACCTCAGATTCAAGGCTTGGCCTTGCTGTGGTACAGCTCATGCACTTATAGCAAATCTTTCATCAGTGCTTGAAGAGAATAAGATTGTATGTGATAATATTAACAACATTCACATCATAGTTAATAAGCCACATACAAACCTTCTTGAACCAAAAGAAGTTAAGTATCGTCCAAAGGCTATTGCTCAGGCTAAGTTCTCAATCCCTTATATCCTTGCACTTACTGCAGTAGAAGGAAACGTTCTTCTTGATTCATTCAACGAAGAAAAGCTTTCCAATCCTAAGCTCTTAGAAGTTGCAGATAAGGTAACTTGGGAAATGCGTCCGTCAGAAAAGCCAGAAAACTTTGTTGATGACCACGTTGAAGTGACTGTTACAACAAATGACGGAAACAAGTACTACAAAGAAGTATTTGTTTCTCCTGGCAGCCCAAAGCTTCCACTTACACCAGAACTCATTGAAAACAAGTTTGTGGATTGCTTAATGCACGCTGCTAAGCCTTATTCAAAGGATCAGGCAAAGGCAATTATCGATGTAGTATTAAAGCTTCACGAAGCTGAATCTATCGATAAGTTGACCAGCCTTTTATAAAAGATTAAACCCCGAAAGGGTTTAGCAATTATCTATTTTTTAGACATGCTATATTAGGAGGTAATTTTTAATGACACCAGTAGCATTATTAGTAGTAGTTATTGTCTGCATCGCAGCTTGCGTTGTAATCGGCAATAAGCTCAACATCAACATCGGTCTTCTTGCAATGGCTGTAACATACATTCTTGCAGTATTTGTAATGAAGTCCTCAACTAAGAACGTAGTTTCTTACTG
>JAKSSI010000038.1 GCA_024403175.1 Clostridia bacterium | reverse complement strand
GAAAGCCGCTTGCCGCTAGGCGCGGAAACAGTTTGCTAAACTAGCGAAATTTGCAGAAAAAGAATCATTATCAAACCAAGTTCAGTAAAAAAAATACTATTTTTACTGAAAACGTCTTACTTTATTAAAAATCTCAGTAAAAGTTGTTTCTTGGCTTATAAATAAAGCTATTACAGACCGAAATTAGCTAATTTTACTGAAAACCAATAAATTTTAATGATTTTTCAGTAACAGCCCTTCGAAAATGGATATATAAGAAAAACAAACTACTTAGCGGTATGAGTGCATTGTTTTATAATTCAAATTTGCTATTTTTAGTGTTCTAAGGTTATAATAATTCGTTACGAAATTTACCGGAAAGGTGTTTATATTGAATGCTTAAATTCCTGATAGTTTGCCCGCTTGTGTTTTTAGCGGGCTTTATTGATGCAATTGCCGGAGGCGGCGGACTTATTTCACTTCCTGCTTACATTTTCACCGGCATGCCTATGACTAACTGTCTGGCCACCAATAAAATGAGTTCGTGCATGGGCACAACTCTTACTACAATTAAATATGCAAGAAGCGGATTTATTCCTTATCTTCATGCACTGTTTTGTGTGCCATGTGCATTTCTTGGATCTAACATAGGTGCAAACATTGCATTAAGAGTAGATGATAGACTGTTCAAGATGATAATGCTGGTAGTTCTTCCGCTGACCGCTTTGTACGTGCTTACTAAAAAGGACTTTAAGCCAAGCGGAAAGCCTCTTTCTAAGAAGCTGACCATTGCCATTTGCATGCTGGTGGCTTTTGTTATCGGAATGTACGACGGCTTTTATGGCCCGGGAACAGGAACTTTCCTGATTCTTCTTTTAGGAGCTATTGCAAAGCTTGATCTTCAGAAAGCCAACGGCCTTACAAAGGCCCTAAACTTTACATCAAATATCTCTGCACTTGCTGTTTACCTTATAAACGCACAAGTAGTTTTCCCTCTGGGAATCGCGGCTGGATGCTTCAGCCTTGCAGGTAATTACCTTGGCGCAAGACAGTTTACAAGCGGCGGAGAAAAAATTGTAAAACCGGTAATTTTAATTGTACTTATTATCTTTATCATTAAAGTTGTTAGTGAATTATTCTTCTAGAAAGGCCCAAACCCTATGAAATTTCAAGAATTTAAAGAAAGATTAACAGTAAAAAATATATTGATGCTTCTTTTGGGAATGGTTCTGATTAACTTCGGAATTGCATACTCAATTCAGGCAAGTCTTGGTACATCTCCAGTATCCAGTTTGCCATATGTGTTCTCTCAGTTCACTCCACTTACAGTTGGGAATTGGACAGTTATAGTTCACTCAACAGCGCTCCTTCTGCAGATTCTTATACTTCGTAAGGATTTCAACCCAATTAACCTTGGACAGCTTCTTTTGGCTGTAATCTTCGGATTTATTACAGACTTTGCGATTATGGTGGTAGGCACAGTTAATTGCCCAACATATCTGCACCAGTGGCTTTACTGCATTCTTGGAACAGTGCTTATTGGTGTAGGCGTTACATTTGAGGTCGAGGCTAATGTTATGATGGTAGCTCTTGAAGGCCTCGGCTACACAATTGCAACAAAGTACAACAAGAAGTTCGGCAATGTAAAGTCTTGCCAGGACGTTATAATCGTTGCACTTGCAATAATTATCAGCCTCGTTGCAATGCACAAGGTAGTAGGCGTTCGTGAAGGAACAGTCTTCGCCGCTGTAGCAGTTGGCCAAATTGCGAAATTCACAAAGAAAATAGTATTTAAAAAGTAAGTGCAATTTCTGTTTGTAGATTGTTCCGAGCCAAAGGCGATGGAAGAATCACAAACCAAGAAATAAACGGCTATAAAAAATCCGGGTGACATTGAGGAGATTCTCATATCGCTGCGAAGCGAGAGATGAGAACTCCGAAATGGCAGGACCCGGATTTTTAAATTAGTTTTGCTTAGCGAGAGCGTGCCACTTAGAAATCATAAAATATCTTTTTTTAGTGCAATAAACATCATTTTGTGGTATTCTATACTTTGTATAAGTAGGTAAAATTATGAGCATATTATTAACAGGTGGAACAGGATATATCGGAAGCCATACAGCGGTAGAATTAATCGAAGCCGGTATGGAAGTTGTACTTATGGACAACCTTTGCAATTCCGAAGCCGATGCCGTAGATAAAATTGAACAAATTACAGGCGTTCGCCCTGCATTCTTTGAAGCTGATTGCTGCGATGAAGATGCGATTAACAAAGTGTTCGATGAATGCAGCACAAGGCCTCATCCAGGCGGACAGTATGTGGCTACACCTATTAATGCAGTTATCCACTTTGCCGGTCTTAAGGCTGTAGGCGAAAGTGTCGAAAAGCCGCTCGAATACTACGGAAATAACATTGGTAGCACAGTTGCGCTTCTTAAAGCAATGCGCGCTCACAATTGCCATAATATTATTTTCAGCAGTTCTGCCACAGTATATGGCAGTAGCGAAAATGTTCCGTTTAAGGAAAGCGAGCCAACAGGTGGTTGCACAAATCCTTACGGACAGACAAAGTTTATGATTGAGCAGATTCTTCAGGATGCTGCAAAGGCAGACCCAGAGCTCTCAGTTGTACTTCTTAGATATTTCAACCCAATCGGAGCTCACAAAAGCGGACTTCTTGCAGAGCAGCCAAAGGGTGTTCCAAATAACTTAATGCCATATATAGTTCAGGTTGCAAAGGGAATTCGACCAAAGCTTTCAGTCTTTGGTAACGATTATCCAACACCAGACGGAACAGGCGTAAGAGATTACATTCATGTAATGGATCTTGCAAGCGGCCATAAGGCAGCGCTTGATTATGCACTTGAACATAAAGGTTGCGAAGTTTTCAATCTCGGTACAGGAAAGGGCGTAAGCGTTCTTGACATTGTTGCCGCTTTTGAAAAGGCAAATGACATTAAGATTAACTACGAAATCGCACCACGCCGCGCCGGCGACATTGCAACATGCTACGCCGATGTAAGCAAAGCAAAAGAAGTCCTCGGCTGGACCGCAAAGTACAGCATCGAAGACGGCTGCCGCGACTCCTATCGAGCTAAGTAGTGAGCTAATAAGTAGTGAGCGAAATTTCTGATTGTAGATTGTTCCGAGCCGTAGGCGATGGAAGAATCACAATCCAAGAAATTTGCGATTTGAAAAAGACATTTATTTGTTTCGGACCGGACAATCTGGGATACCGGTTCTTGGTTGTTCCGAGCCGTAGGCGATGGAAGAACCCCAGAACCGCTGTTGGGCTCCCAGCTTAGCGAGAGCGTGTCCGGGAGGAAATAATAAATGGATTTTTCCCAAAATACGATTAAAAAAAATTAAAATAAAAGGATAAAAAAGATGACAGATCTTAGATTAATTTTTGCAGACCCTGCAGCTTATGCAGGCGAGGTAGAAGTTGAAGGTTGGATCAGAAACAATAGAGGCTCCAACAAATTCGGCTTTATCGACCTCAACGACGGCACATATTTCAAGTCCGTCCAGGTTGTTTACGAAGAAGAAGCAATTTCAAACTTCGAAGAAGTTTCCAAGCTTCCACTCGCAACAGCAATCAGTGTAAAAGGTACATTAGTACTTACACCAGAAGCAAAACAGCCATTTGAAATCAAAGCAAGTTCTGTAACAGTTGAAGCACCATCCGATGCCGACTACCCAATCCAGAACAAGCGCCACACAATGGAATATCTTCGTACACAGCAGCACCTGCGTCCAAGAACAAATAAGTTCTCCGCAGTGTTCAGAGTACGTTCAGTAGCAGCATATGCAATCCACAAGTTCTTCCAGGAAAAAGGCTTTGTATATGCACATCCACCAATCATCACTTGCTCCGATGCTGAAGGTGCAGGTGAAATGTTCCACATTTCCACTTTAGACTTTGAAAACATTCCAAAGAATGAAGATGGAAGTGTAAACTACGACGAAGACTTCTTCGGCAAGTCTGCAAGTCTTACAGTTTCCGGTCAGCTGGAAGCAGAAATCTTTGCACTTGCATTTAAGAATACATACACATTCGGCCCAACATTCAGAGCCGAAAACTCCAACACAACTCGCCATGCTTCCGAGTTCTGGATGATCGAACCTGAAATCGCATTCGCAGATCTTAAGGACGATATGGATCTCATCGAAGAAATGGTTAAGTACATCATCAACTATGTACTTGAAAACTGCCCAGCAGAAATGCAGTTCTTCAACTCCTTTGTCGACAAAGAACTTCTTGCAAGACTTCACAATGTAGTAAGCAACGATTTCAAGAGACTTACATACACAGAAGCTATCGAAATTCTTGAAGAAGCTCAGGCAAGCGGAAAGAAGAAGTTTGAATACAAGGTAACAGGTTGGGGCATGGATCTTCAGTCTGAACACGAGAGATACATTACAGAAGAAGTATTCAAAAAGCCTGTATTCCTTATCAACTATCCATCAGCAATTAAGGCCTTCTATATGAGAGAAAACGAAGACGGCAAGACAGTTGCAGCATGCGACTTACTTGTACCAGGAATCGGCGAAATCGTAGGCGGCTCTCAGAGAGAAGAAAGATACGACGTTCTTCTTAACAAGATTAAGAACCTCGGTATGGACGAATCCAACTACTGGTGGTACTTAGAACTTAGAAAATACGGTGGCGTAAAGCACGCAGGTTTCGGCCTCGGCTTCGAAAGAATGATTATGTACTTAACAGGTGTTGATAACATCAGAGACGTACTTCCATTCCCACGTACACCACGCAACGCAGACTTCTAATCAAATTTATCTATAATTAGACATTACATATAACTAGGAGGAATCTAATATGAAAGGCTACACAAGCGAAACTATCAGAAACATCGCTCTCGTAGGTCACGGCAACACAGGTAAGACTACTTTCCTTGAAGCTGCCCTGCTCACAACCGGCGTCATCACCAGAATGGGTAAGACAGAAGACGGAAATACAACATCCGACTTCGATAAGATCGAAATCGAAAAGAAGTTCTCCATTTCTGCAACACCAGTACCAGTTGAGTTCGAAGGAATGAAGCTCAATTTCATCGACGCACCAGGCTATATCGACTTTATCGGCGACGTTCACTCTGCACTCCGTGGAGCTGAAGCAGCAGCTATTTTCGTAGATGCTTCCGCTGGTTCTCAGCTCGGTACAGAAAGAGGCTGGGCTGTATGTAATACATTCCAGAAGCCAAGATTCTTCGTTATCAACAAGATCGACAAGGATAACGTAGACATCGATGCAGTTATTAAGGGTCTCAAGGCTGAATTCGGTCCATCCGTAGTAGACTGGGATAACAAGGACGAAATGAACGAAGCTATCGCAGGTCTTGACGATGAACTTATGGAAAAGTTCTTCGGCGGCGAAGAATTCACAGAAGAAGAATTCAAGAACGGTCTTGCAAAGGGTATTGCTTCTTGCGAAATCGCTCCAGTACTTAAGTGCTCCGCTACTACAGGCGCAGGCGTACTCGATGTACTTAAGGCAATGACAAAGATTGCTCCTAAGTTTGTTCCAGACGAAGGAAACGATCCACTCGCATTCGTATTCAAGACATGCTCCGACCCATTCCTTGGAAAGATTTCTCTTGCAAAGGTTAGAAGAGGAACTCTTACACCAGGTATGACAATGTACAACTCCCGCAGTGAAAAGGAAGAAAAGCTCGGCTCCATGTTCTTCATGCGTGGTAAGAACCAGCTTGAATGCACAAGCGCTTCCGCAGGCGACATCGTAGCTATTGGTAAGCTTGCTAACACACTCACATGCGATACACTTACAATTAAGGGCGACGACACAAAGAAGTTCCCAATTCCATTCCCACAGCCAACATACTTCACAGCTCTTGAATCTAAGGATAAGGGCGATGAAACAAAGTTCGCTACAGGTCTTAAGAGACTTATGGAAGAAGATCCATCCTTCTCCTTCGAAAGAAACCACGAAACACATCAGTCTCTCCTCGGAACACAGGGCGACATTCACACAGCTATCCTTATTGCAAAACTTAAGGAAAAGTTCGGTTGCGAAGTAAACATCGTTCCTACAAAGATTGGTTACAGAGAAACAATCAAGGGCACAGCAGACGTTCAGGGTAAGCACAAGAAGCAGTCCGGTGGTGCTGGTCAGTATGGTGACGTTTGGATTAAGTTCGAACCATCCACAGAAGAATTCGAATTCGTAGAAGACCTCTTCGGCGGTTCCGTACCAAAGCAGTACGTTCCAGCTGTTGAAAAGGGCTTAAGAGATTGCATGGAAAAGGGTCCTCTTGCTGGCTGCAAGTGCCAGAACATTAAGGCTACACTTCACGATGGTTCCTACCACGAAGTAGACTCCGATGAAATGTCCTTCAAGATGGCTGCATCCCTTGCATTCAAGAAGGGTATCGCTGAAGCAAAGCCATGCCTCCTCGAGCCAATTATGCACATCGAAATCATCATCCCTGGCGACTACGCTGGCGATGTAATGGGCGATATGAACAAGCGTCGTGGTATCATCCTCGGTATGGAACCACTCATGGGCGGACAGGTTAAGATTCTTGCAGAAGTTCCACAGATGGAAGTTACAGATTACACAATCGTACTCCGTGCTATGACTCACGCTAGATCTTCCTTCACAATTCAGTTCGATAGATACGCTGAACTCCCAGGAATGCTCGCAGAAAAGGTTATCGCAGAATACAAGGCTTCCCAGGCTGAATAATTCGCAAATAATCAACTAAAAAATTAAAAATTAACAAAAGTGGCGACCTTATTTCGGGTCGCCATTTTTAGTATCCTAATTGTTAACATTTTATCTTTTATTGAACTAGTATTTACGAATCTATATAATGGTAAAGACAGGTATTTTAGTATTTTTATTATGGAGGCATTAATATGGCTTATAAGAAGATGGACGACAAGGACCTTGCTTTTTTCAAGGAAGTTCTTGCAGATCCAAAGAGAGTTCTCGTAGGAGATCAGATTAACCCAGACTACAGCCACGATGAAATCGACTGCGTAGGCGTAGAAGAAAAGTTCCCTGATGCTGTACTCAGAGTACTCACAACAGATGAAGTTTCCAAGATCATGAAGTATTGCAACGAAAACCTCATCCCTGTAGTAGTAAGAGCTGCAGGTACAGGTCTTGTAGGCGGCGCTATGCCAATTATGGATTGTATCATGATCGATACAACACTTATGAATCAGATTATCGAACTTGATAAGGAAAACCTTACAATGACAGTTCAGCCAGGTCTTCTCTATCAGGATTGCGTAGCATATGCAGAACAGAATGGCTACCTCTATTGCCCAGACCCAGGCAGCAAGACATCCACAGTAGGCGGAAACGTTGTAACAAACGCTGGTGGTATGAGAGCTGTTAAGTATGGTTGCACAAGAGAATCCGTTCGTGGAGTTACATGCGTAATGCCAGATGGTTCTGTAATGAAGTTCGGCGGAAAGATGGTAAAGAACTCCTCCGGTTATTCCTTCAAGGATTTAATCGTTGGTTCCGAAGGTACACTTGCTGTAGTAACAGAAATTATCGTAAAGGTACTTCCACTTCCTAAGTGCACAATCTCTCTCCTCGTTCCATTCAACAGCATCGACGCTGCAATGGAAATGGTACCAAAGCTCATCACATTCGATACAGCTCCAACAGCTATGGAATACTGCTCTAAGGAATGTATCGATAACGCTCAGAAGTACCTCGAAAAGGGATTCCCTAACAGCAGCTATCCAGCATACCTTCTCCTTACATACGACGGAAAGGACGAAGATACAGTACTTCCAGAAATCGAAAAGGTTATCGAATACACAATCGAAAACGGTGCAGCTGAAGAAGACATCGTTCTCGTAGATACACCTGATAGACATAAGCAGACATGGGGTACACGTTCTGCATTCCTCGAAGCTATTCAGGCTTCCACATCCATGATGGACGAATGCGACGTAGTAGTTCCAAGAAGCAGAATCGCAGACTTCCTCAAGCACATCACAAAGACATCCGAAAAGAACGGAATGAGACTTCCATGCTTCGGTCACGCTGGAGACGGAAACCTTCACATCTACCTCTGCAAGGATGACATGGATGAAGCAGTATTCGTAGAAAAGGCTGTTACAGTATTCAACGAACTCTACGATGCAGCTAAGGAAATGGGCGGCGCAATCTCCGGTGAACACGGTATCGGTTTCGCTAAGATTCCATACCTCAAGAGAGAAGAAGGTCAGGAATTCATCGATCTTATGCACAGAGTTAAGCTTGCATTCGACCCTAACGAAATTCTCAACCCAGGTAAGATTTGCTACTAATTAAATAGTTTTATCGTCTCCCCGCATTTCGCGGGGAGGCATTAGATAAAAGAACTTATACAGTTTTTATTGGAGGTTTTATTTCTATGAACGCAATTATTGCTGCTCTCCCTCTGATCATCTGCGTAGTACTCATGATCGGTCTCAACATGGGAGCTAAGAAAGCACTTCCTATTACATGGCTTCTCACATGCGTCGTTGCATTACTCGTATGGAAGCAGCCTGTAATTCAGGTAGTTGCAAGATCCATCTCCGGTGCCCTCGGTTCTATCGGAACTCTGGTTATCGTATTTGGTGCTATTCTCGTAATGAACACACTTAAGCAGTCTGGTGCTGTATCCACTATCCAGACAATGTTCATGAACATCAACCCAGACAGAAGAATTCAGGTAGTTATCATCGGATTCATCTTCGGTGCATTCATCGAAGGTGCTGCAGGATTCGGTACACCAGCTGCACTTGCTGCTCCACTCCTCATTTCCGTAGGTTTCCCACCACTCTGCGCTGCAGTTGTTGCTCTTATTTATAACTCTGTACCAGTATCCTTCGGTGCTGTAGGTACACCAACAAACACAGCTGCTACAGTAATTCTTGCATCTGTTAAGGAAATCCACCCAGAAATGGAACAGGCTGACGTTGCTGCAGAACTTGCTAAGTGGACATCCCTTGGTCACGCTGCATGCTGCCTCTTCATCGTATTCATCGGTGTATTCATCATGTGCAAGATGTTCGGAAAGAACAAATCTTCTAAGGATGCTTTCGCAGTTCTTCCATTCTGCCTTGGCGTTTCCATCATCTTCGACATTTTCTATCTTGGTATTGCTTGGACAATCGGACCAGACATTGCGTCCCTCCTCGCTGCTATCATCACACTCTTCGTTGTAATCTTCATGGCTAACAAGGGCATCCTTTGTCCAAAGGAAACATGGGATTTCGAACCAAAGGAAAAGTGGGATGCATCCTGGAAGTCCAACGTTCAGGTTTCTGCTGACGTTAACAACGGTATGAGCCTTGCTCTTGGGTGGACACCATACATCCTTATCGCAGCTATCCTCGTAATCACAAGAATTGGTGCTTGCAAGTGTGGTAATTTCTGTGCATG
>JAKSSI010000037.1 GCA_024403175.1 Clostridia bacterium | reverse complement strand
AGTCTGCCCTATTGTACCAAGCAGTAAGCTCTTCCCTATCGTATATTGGCCCTGTAAAGAAAACCTTTTTATCAAGCCCCAAAGATTCGCTATAAGCCTTAACTTCATCAAATTCGCGGCCGCCTCCAATGAAAACCATTCTAAAATCAAGGCCGCCGCCAGCTAAAGCCGAAAGCGCATCAAGAATAATTCGAAGGCCTTTATACCAATAAATACGTCCAACAAATAAGAAAACAGGCACATCGTTTGGCAGATGCAAATTGCGCTGTCTTGTAATAGCCATGTACTTATTAACGTCCATACGGCCCTTAGGCACATCTACGCCGTTTTCCATAACAACGTAATCGCCCTGGTATCCAAGACTCTGCAGGTTTTTACCGGCGCCTTCAGATACTACCCAAACTTCATCGCAACTGGAAATGTTATTTACAACAGCTGAGATTACTTGATTTTGGATCATTTTTGCACTTAAAGCCTTCTTAATTTCAATATCAAACTTGGTGTGATAAGTAAGAACAACCGGCACATTTAAGCTATCTTTCATTGCACGCGCAAGCAAAGTACTAGCAAACGGACAATGTGAATGCATAATTTCAGTACCAAATTCATCGAGTTTCTTATTTACATAAGGCGAAAATGGTGCACCTGCATAATATCCAGACACAGAAGTAAAATCGATACTTGGATATCTATAAATCGGATAATTAAAAAGACTGTCGTTGGCCTTCGGATAGTCAGGAGTAACAACAACAGCCTTATCTAATTCATTTTGATTTAATACCCCTGCGTAGTTTTTAATCGTATTCGAAACTCCGTCTATAAGTGGCGGAAAAGAATCGTTTAATAAACAAATATTCATCTATATCCCCTAATCCCCTATCTGTTTGGATGTGAATCCATGTAAGACTGCAGAATAATCTGAGCAGCCATTTTATCTACATATTGCTTTCTGTTTTCTCTTCTAACCCCCGTCTCGATGAGAACGTTTTCAGCAATCTTAGTTGTAAAGCGCTCGTCCTGAAACTCAATAGTAAGTTTAAGTCCCATAGATCTGCACTTGTTTGTAAGCAGTTCTACAAATTCTCTAACTTTCTGAGTCTGCGGAGAATCTTCACCAGAAAGCATCAGCGGCAGGCCAGCTACAATCTTAGAAATCTCGTATTCCTTACAAAGCTCCACAACCTTTGTAGTGTCCTTTCTAATGCCGACCCTTTCAATTGTCATAACACCTTGAGCAGATATAAATAAGGGGTCGCTTACAGCCACCCCTATTGTTTTATCGCCAATGTCTAAACCCATGTAGCGCATATTCAGTTACTACTTTCCGAGGAACTTTCTTAAAAGTTCTTCAACTAAGTCATCGCGTTCAACCTTGCGAATAAGGTTTCTTGCGTTATTATGACCTGTAATGTAGGAAGGATCTCCAGAGAGGATGTATCCTACCATCTGATCTATTGCTGCATAGCCTTTTTCTTCTAAAGCAGAATAAACAAGGTTCAGAATTTCTTCTGTTGTTTGTTCGTTCTTCTTTTCAGGGTTAGTAAATAAAATAGTGTTGCGATCCATGTTTATTCCTCCTTAATGTATTTTTATTTTACCATAAGTTCCTTTGCCAGTGCAAAAGCTTCTGGTAATTTTGTTGCATCTTTTGCGCCAGCCTGAGCCATGTCAGCTTTTCCGCCGCCGCCACCGCCGCATACTGCAGCAATCTGCTTAATCATCTGACCAGCGTGGAAGCCCTTGTCGAGTAAGTCATCTGTAATGGAAACCATAAGAGTTGTCTTTTCGCCGTTTGTTGTAGCGAATACCATTACTACAGCCTTTTCAGCAGCCTTAATGCTGTCGGAAATGCTTCTTAAATCGTCAATGCTAGCACCGTCAAACTGCTTTGTAACAAGTCTTGCTTCGCCAACTGTTTCAGCTGCAGCAAGTAAATCAGCAAGTCCGGAGTTTACGTTAGCCTTCTTAAGTTCTTCGAGTTCCTTCTTAAGAGCCTTGATTTCTTCTGTAAGAGTTTCAGCTCTCTTTGCAAGGTTTGCAGGTGTTGTCTTAAGTGTATCGCATACAGAAGCAACAAGATCCTTTTCTTCTTCAAGGCTGTTGCAAATTGCTGTGCCTGTAATAGCTTCGATTCTTCTTACGCCAGCAGCAACACCGGATTCAGATACAATGTGAATTGCACCAATCTGACCACTGTTGGAAACATGAGTGCCACCGCAGACTTCCATAGCGAAACCAGGAACATTTACAACTCTAACTTCGTTGCCATACTTTTCACCGAAGAGCATCATAGCACCAAGCTTCTTTGCTTCTTCAATTGCCATAACCTTAGTTTCAACAGGTGTAAACTTGAGAATTTCATCGTTTACCATGTCTTCAACCTTTGCAAGTTCAAGCTCTGTAAGAGCTTCGAAGTGTGTAAAGTCGAATCTTAAAGAACCGTCTGTAACAAGAGAACCGGACTGTTCAACATGGTCGCCAAGAACTGTTCTAAGAGCCTTCTGGAGAAGATGTGTTGCAGTGTGGTTTCTTGCAATTGCATGGCGTCTCTTTTCATCAACGCATGCAGTAACTGTATCGCCAACATTTAATTCGCCGCTTGTAATGTTTACAGCGTGAACATAAACGTTACCTACCTTTGTTGTGTTAGTAACTACAGCTGTGAAAGCATCAGCTTCAATAACACCTGTGTCGCCAATCTGACCGCCGCCTTCGCCATAGAATGGTGTAGCGTCGAGAACGAGTCTAACTTCGTCTCCTTCGGATGCTGTATCAAGCTTAGACATACCCTTTACAATTCCGATAACCTTAACATCAGCAGCTAAGGATTCATAACCAAGGAACTGTGTAGCAGCAAACTGTGGATACATAGCAGATTCATCAAGCCAGCCTTCGCCTTCTTCGTCTTTACGAGCAGCTCTAGCCTGAGCCTTCTGGTTGTCCATGCAAGCCTTAAATCCAGCTTCATCAATCTTGCAACCAGCATCTTCTGCGATTTCCTGAGTAAGTTCGATTGGGAAACCATATGTATCGTAAAGTGTGAATACCTGTTCGCCGGAGAGTGTGTCGCCACCGTTCTTCTTAACGTCAGCAAGATATCCGTCTAAAATGTCAGAACCCTTGTCGATTGTAGCAGCAAACTTGTCTTCTTCGATACCAATAATCTTCTTGATGTAGTCTTTTCTTTCGATGAGATCTGGGTAAGCATCTCCAGATGTTTCGAATACCTTTTCGCAAAGATCCTTAAGGAATGCACCCTTAATTCCAAGAAGCTTGCCGTGTCTTGCAGCTCTTCTTAAAAGTCTTCTTAAGATATATCCGCGGCCTTCGTTGGATGGAAGTACGCCGTCGCAAATCATGAAAGATACAGAACGGATGTGGTCTGTAATGATTCTGATGGAAATGTCGCTCTTTGCAGCGCCGTCCTGATATTCAACGCCGGAAAGTCTGCAGATTTCCTTACGGATAGCCTGCATTGTATCGATGTTGTAAATGGAGTCTACGCCCTGCATAATGCAAGCCATTCTTTCAAGACCCATACCTGTATCGATGTTCTTCTGAGCAAGGTCGAGGTATGAACCATCAGCCTGCTGATCGAACTGTGTAAATACGTGGTTCCAGAATTCCATGTATCTGTCGCAATCGCAACCAGGCTTACAATCTGGGCTACCGCAACCATATTCAGGACCTCTGTCGAAGTAGATTTCGGAGCATGGTCCGCATGGGCCAAGACCGATTTCCCAGAAGTTATCTGCCTTACCGAGTCTTACGATTCTTTCTTCAGGCATACCGATTTCGTCTCTCCAAATCTTGAAAGCTTCATCGTCGTTTTCATAAATTGTAGCCCAAACCTTGTCCTTTGGAATTGCAAGCCAATCTTCGCCTGTTACAAATTCCCAGCCCCAAGTAAGGGATTCTCTCTTGAAGTAATCTCCGAATGAGAAATTACCAAGCATTTCAAAGTATGTAGCATGTCTAGCTGTGTGACCAACGTTATCAATATCGTTAGTTCTGATGCACTTCTGGCATGTTGTCATTCTTCTGCGTGGAGGTTCTTCTGTACCTGCGAAATATGGCTTAAGTGGTGCCATACCAGCTGGAATAAGAAGAAGTGATTTATCGGTTGCTGGTGGAACAAGTGAATAACTTTCATGTCTTAAGCAACCCTTAGATTCCCAGAAAGAAAGGAACTTCTCTCTGATTTCGTTTACGCCCATGTATCTCATATTTATAACCTCTCTTATAAAGAAATTTATTTAACAATATCAACCTATATATTTTAACAAATAATTCCGCATCCGACAACAAAATCGTTGAAATATATTACAGCAGCCTGACCCGGAGTTGGTGCTCTTTGCGGTTCGTCGAAACTTAAAATTGCATACTTGCCGCGATTAGTAATTGTGGCTTTAGCAGGCTTTGCCGCGTAGCGAAGTTTTACTGTAAATTCACCATCCGCTCGAGCTCCATTCCAGACAATATTGTCTATGAGAACATTGTCTTTGAATAGATCCGCTTCGTTTGTTGAAAGCGTAATATCACCTGTATCTGAATCGATTTTTGTAACATATGCAGGTGCTCCAAGAGCTATTCCAAGGCCTTTTCTTTGGCCAATAGTAAAGCAATGGATACCTTTTTCAGTTGGAGCAAGCACATTTCCTTCCGAATCTTTGTAGTTACCTTGAATTGTTGTTACGCTTCTTTCTCCAAGAAAGTCTACATAATTATTTTCTATGAAACATATGTCCTGGGAGTCAGAAACCTTTGAAAATTCAATATCTAAGTGGCTTACAATTTCTCTTGTCTGCTCTTTTGATTCAATTTCGCCAAGTGGAAAAATTGCACGACTTAAAATGTCCTGACCAAGCCTTGCAAGCATATAAGATTGGTCTTTTTTCTCGTTAAAAGCTTTCTTTACGTAGTATATTCCGTCCTTTTCTTCTATGCGTGCATAATGTCCGGTTGCTAAATATTCGGCACCTATTTCATCTGCAACCTGTTTTAAAACAGCCCATTTAACAAGTGGATTGCAAAAAATACAAGGAATTGGAGTTCTGCCAATCTTGTATTCATTTATAAATGGCTGAATAATTTTTTCTTCAAATTCTTCTGTGAGGTTCTTATAAATAAAGTTTATTCCAAGCTTTTCGGCTGCAAATTCAGCTCTCTTCTTGCCTTCGCCTTCATTTTTTGTTGTATCAAAATAAAGGGCTGTAACTTCATAGCCCTTTTCTTTCAAAAGTATTGCGCATGCGCAGGAGTCTACTCCCCCACTCATTCCCAAAACTACTTTTCTCATGATAATTTGCCTTTATTCTTAGCAAGACGTGGATCATCTGAGTCTACAATTTCAATCTGATCCAGTTGCTGCTTAAATCTGCCTCTAAAGTCGTCTAAGAAAAGCTTATAAAGTCTCTTCTGTTCAGCTGCTTCTTCGGGTGTTAAAGCTCTTGTCTTTTTAATTGCTGCAAGTTCGTTAATTCTTGCAAGTTCACTATCTTTAAGCATAAATACCTCATTAAAAATTTAATGTGATATTATACCATAAAACTATAAGCAAACCAAATCTTTCAGCTTGTTATAAGTAGATTCTCCAATGCCTTTTATTTGCATCAGTTCTTCTTTGTGCACAAACCCGTTATAGCGCTCCCTAAACTCAATAATAGCATTAGCCTTAGTTTCCCCAATTCCAGGCAATGACATTAGTTCCTTCTTACTTGCCTTATTAAGGCTAATTTGACCCGTTTGAGGAGCGTTTTGTGGTTCTTCGTTTAATTGTTCGTTTGTAACAGTTTCGCTTGAATTTTCAACGTTTTCAGTGCTTGATGCAATCTCGTTTAAGCTAGATTGATTCTCTTTTGGATCTCCACTTGTTTCGGTATTCGGTTTATATTCGAAAAAATGAATTTTTTCTCTCGCATCTTCGACATGCGGAAATCTGCTAACCAAAGTTCCAACTAAAATAGCAATGATAACAACTGCAATTACGGCGTTCTTAAGCCTCTTAATTTTATCTTCCAATTCATTCTCCAATCCCCCTTAGATTGTTTCATAAAAAATAACTGTCAATATTTTACATTAACAGTTATTTCCAGTCAACTTGTAATAAAAAAGACCTTTAAAATTTCCTAATGGACACGCTCTCGCTAAGCTGGGAGCCCAACAGCGGTTCTGGGGTTCTTCCATCGCCTTTCGGCTCGGAACAACCAAGAACCGGTATCCCAGATTGTCCATTACGGAAACATTAAAGGCCTTTTTAATTAATTACTTTAGTTCACTTAAAACAATATGTTCAGGAAGAATTGGAATTTCTCTGAACCATTTGCCAGTCGCACGGAAAATAGCGTGCGCAATTGCAGGCGCCGGAGTGTTGATTACGATTTCACCGATAGATTTAGCACCAAACGGGCCGGTTTCTTCGTTACTTTCTTCAAATTCCACCTGAAGATTACCCATATCGAGTCTTGTTGGAATCTTATAATTCATAAAAGAAGATTCAATGAAACGTCCTCTTTCGTCGTAAGTAACGTTTTCAAATAAAGTATGTCCAATGCCCTGAACAATTCCGCCTTCGGCCTGAATTCTAGCAAGTGCTGGGTTAATTACAGTACCGCAGTCAACAACAGACTTGTAATCGATAATCTTTACAACACCTGTAAGCTTATCCAGTTCAATTTCAACCATACCAACCATAAATGGCGGTGGAGAAATTGGAGAAGTATTAGCTTCAGTAACTTCAACAGTCTTAGTGCTGAAATTCTGAGTTCTATAAGAAATATCAACAAGGCTAATTTCTTGGCCAGTTGCAATATTCTTTACACAATTTCCTGCAAATTCTACTTCGTCCTTTTCGCAAGACATCATATCGGACGCAATGTTGCAAATCTGAGCCTTGAGCTTTTCGCAAGCATTAACAACAGCCTTACCTGTTACATAAGGTGTAGAACTTGCATAAGATCCGGAATCGTACGGAGATGCATCTGTATCCGCTCCGAAAACAACAACATCATCTACAGAGCAGTCCATAGATTCAGCAACCATCTGTGCAAGAATTGTATCGCAGCCAGTACCCATATCAGCAGCACCAATAAGCAGCATATACTTTCCGTCTTCGTTAAGCTTAACTGTAGCAGAACCAACGTCTAATCCGGAAATTCCAGAGCCCTGCATAGCCATTGCCACGCCGCATGCTCTTACCTTTCCGTTGCCAAGATCTCTTACTGGGTATCTTTCGTCCCAGTTGAAGATCGTCTTGCATCTTTCAAGGCATCTATCCAATGCGCAAGCCCCTGCAGTTTCGTTATAGTAAGCTGGCATCTGCATGCCCTCTTTTACCATGTTCATTTCACGAATCTTTGTTGGGTCGATATTAAGCTTTTCAGCAAGTTCGTTAACAGTAGATTCTACTGCAAAGATGCCCTGAGTAGCGCCGTATCCACGGTATGCACCAGCAGCCATAACATTGGTATAAACTACATCGTAAGCAAATCTATGAGCCTCTAAAGAGCCTGTATAAAGTGGAATAGACTTGTGTCCAGATAATCCAACGGTTGTTGGGCCATGTTCGCTGTAAGCGCCGGAATTAGACAAAGTATAAACGTCTAAAGCTCTAATCTTGCCGTCTTTATTAGCGCCAAGCTTTACATGAACTTCCATTTCGTGTCTTGGCGACCCAGCAATCTGAGATTCTTCTCTTGTGAAAATAATCTCTGCTGGCTTACCGGTTTTCATTGTAACGAAAGCTGGATAAACTTCAGAAACAGAAGTCTGCTTTGCACCAAAGCCACCGCCAATTCTAGGCTTTTCAACTCTAATCATACTCTTTGGAATACCAAGAGCATGGGAAAGAATTCTTCTAACATGGAATACAATCTGAGTTGAAGAAAGAACTTTAAGTCTTCCGTATCTATCTAATTCTGTGTATGTTCTAAAAGTTTCCATCATGGCCTGGTTGTAAGCCTTTGTATGGAAAACATTATCCAAAACAATATCGCAAGAAGCCATTACAGCATCAACATCGCCTGCTGCATCAACTTCGCTTGCCACAAGATTTCTCTTGTTATCTGCGCCCACCTGGCATGGAGAATACCAATCCTCTTCAGGGTGAACCAGCACAGGATTATCCTTTGCTGTATGAATGTCAAATACAGGTTCAAGAACTTCGTACTCAACTTTTATAAGCTTTAATGCCTTGTTTGCGGCCTTTTCAGTTTCAGCTGCAATAATTGCAACTGGGTCGCCAACAAAACGCACGTGGCGGTCGAGGATAAGTCTATCGTATGGAGATGGTTCTGGATAAGACTGGCCAGCGTTTGTATAACGGTTGTTTGGCACATCTTCATAAGTATAAACATCTACAACGCCAGGAATTTTCTTAGCTGTATCAGTTTTAATAGTCTTAACAATTGCATTTGCATACTTGCTTCTAAGAAGCTTAACAACAAGCGGATTGTTATTTACTAAATCGTCTGTATAAACAGGTTTGCCAAGAAGAAGCTGTATGGAATCCTTCTTGCGAACCGCTTTTCCTACAGAATTGCGTTCTTTGTTTTCCATAAGTCTTCTCCTTTACTTTCTGCTATTAAGATAATTTCTAATTCCGCGAAGCTGTCCTTCGTATCCACTGCATCTGCAGAGATTTCCGGAAAGAAATGCTCTTATTTCATCATCACTTGGATCTGGATTTTCTCTTAAAAGAGCAATTGTGTTCATTACAAATCCAGGGTTGCAAAAGCCGCACTGATCGGCGCCCTGGTCTGCAATAAATCCAATGAATTCTTTTGCTTCTTCCTGAAGGCCTTCTAATGTTTCAATCTTGTGGCCATCTGCTCTTGCAGCAAGCATAGAGCAAGAAAGAATTGGGGCATCATCGAAAAATACTGTGCAAAGTCCGCAGTTAGAAGTTTCGCAACCGCACTTAACACTTAAGCAACCCTGAGATCTTAAGAAATCGAAAAGTGTTGTATCTGCATCAATTCTTGCTTCGATATTTTTACCGTTTAATTTAAGCTTAATTTCCATTTTGCACCTCCAGCATTGCAAGACAGCGCTCTGTAAGAACCTTTACAAGGTGCTTTCTGTATTCTGCAGAACCCTTAAAATTGCTGCCAGTTCTAACTTTAGAAGCAACATAATTTGGAATATCTTTTTCGTTTAAATCAGCTTCAACAAGGCAAGCTTTTGCAGGTCTTGCCCCGATAGCAATTCTATATGCTTTATCCGTTTTGCAAACACTGCATGTAAGCATAGGAAAATCTGTGCTTTGAACACGAACCGCATTATATGCAATCTTTGCAGCTTCTTTCTTAACAATGATTCTTACAAGAATATCATTGTCAGATTCATCCAAAACCAACTCTAATTCTTCTTTAAATCTTGCTCTTGCTTTTTTAATATCCAATGTATCAGAT
>JAKSSI010000036.1 GCA_024403175.1 Clostridia bacterium | reverse complement strand
GCATAATACCATTAAAAGCATAGTGCCGTTATGAATGATGTTTACCATGTTTGCGTTGTTCTTTGCATCAACGCAAACAGGGTTTGCAGGAAGCTATGTGGTTACTGCCCCAGGAATCGATGTGAGTACTAATAAATACGGTACTATAGATTTTTCGAATGCTTCTGAGGGCTATGTTGTTATCAACTACACAGCTACTACAAAGACAAAACTGAAGGTTCAGGTAAAAGGCCCAAAGAATACTATCAATTATGATATTCCTGCCGCTGCAGTTTCCACATTACCATTAACAGATGGCAATGGCGATTATACAATTTCAGTATTAGAAAATGCAGGCGGAACAAAGTATTCTTCCAGAATTTCTGCAAGTATAAAGAAGCTTACTATTAAAGACGAAAATAGTCCTTATTTGTACGGCAATATTATGGTTGACTATGAAGTGGCTGAAAAATCTTTGGCTAAGGCAGCAGAACTTATAAAGGGTAAAAAGACAGACGTTGAAAAAGTGTCTGCAATTTACAGTTGGTTAATTTCTTATATGTCTTATGACAACGCAAAGGCATCTAGCGTTCAGTCAGGATATGTTCCTGTAATAGATTCAGTTTATAAGGCTAAAAAGGGCATATGCTTCGACTATGCGGCGCTTATGGCCGGAATGCTTAGAAATAACGATATTCCATGCAAACTTCAAGTAGGTTATGCAGGAAAAACATATCATGCATGGATTAGTGCATATACAGAAAAAGGTTGGATAACAAAATCTATTGAATTCAAATCCAAAGGATATCATAGAATGGATCCTACCTTTGATGATACCGGTAAGTCCAGTAAGGATGCACTGGCATTCATAAAAAATGATAAAAACTATTCAGTCTTATATCAGTATTAAGTAATTGGAGATAACAATGAGAAAATTGGAATTAAATGAAATAGCAGATTTTTGCAGAAACCTTTCGATGCTCAGTGCATCTGGAGTGTCTAATTCTGAAGCTCTCAATATGCTGTCAGAAACACCAAATCTTGAGTTTTTAAAAGATATAACAGACGAAATCGATTATGGTACAACTCTTGCAGATGCTCTTGATAAAACAGGTGCATTTCCTTCACTTGTAACAGGACTTATTCGTGTAGGTGAAGAAACGGGTCGTCAGTCTGAGTCTTTAGACAGTATTGCAGATTATTTTGAAAGCAGAAATAGAATCAACAGATTCGTTAAGGAATCTCTTTTCTATCCTGCAGTTTTGTCTGTTGTAATGCTTATAGTAATAGTATTACTTCTTACAAAGGTTCTCCCAATTTTCTCCTCTGTATATCAGCAACTTGGTACAGAAATGACTGGATTCTCCGGCGTACTTCTTAAGTTTGGCATGTGGCTTAATAAGGTTCTTCCTATTTTGGGAATTATAATTCTTGTTTGCCTTATTGCTGCAGTAGTATGCTGGTTTGTTCCAACAACAAAAAAGAAAATGCTGGATTTAGTATCCGGTAATAATGATAAAGGCTTAAATGCAATTCGTAATAGAGCATATTTAACAAGAGCTATTGCAATGGGCGTTGGCTCTGGTATGACTTTAGAAGATTCTGTATCTCTTGGTGCAGATCTTATTAAGGATGTAGAAAACCCTTCTGCTTCTTGCAAGGAAGCTAGCGAAATGATTTCCTGTGGTGAATCTGCAGCGAAGGTTTTCCGCGAAAAGGAACTTATTCCAGAAGTTGAATGCAGACTTATTGATGTAGGCGTAAAGACAGGATATCTCGACAAGGCTATGCAAAACGTTGCCGAAAGAATGGATGAATCTTACGAAGAAGCTGTTAGAAAGAATCTTTCTAAGATTGAACCATCTATGGTTTTAGGTACAACGGTTATCATAGGAATTGTTTTAATTTCTGTAATGATTCCACTTATTCACGTAATGAACGCAATAGGGTAAGCATTTTTTATGAATAAAATTCTTGATGCTCGACAATTTAAAAAAGTGGCTGTTATCCTTGCCATAATCATTATTGAATTAATATTCTTTGGTTATGCAGTTTCTCGTGCAAATAATACCGAGAAGAATGCGGGTAGACAGGTTCTTGAGGATGCTTTAAGAAAAGCAGCCTTAAATTGTTATGTAACAGAAGGTTTTTATCCTCCATCTTTGGAATATATGGAAGACAAATACGGACTGATTATTGATAACGAAAATTATGTTATTCATTACAGTGTTTTTGCTTCAAACATAATGCCAGAGATATCAGTGTTTGGAAGGTGAACAAATGGATAAATTAAGAAAACAATTCAACATTCGTTCACATAGGATAGTAGACCTTATGCCTGTAGTTTTACTGGCTTTGTTTGCATTTTGCGTTCTGTTTGTAATTATTTCCGGCACAGGCGTTTATAGAAGAATTGTTTCTGGGTCGGACATTACAGCATGTAAGATATTTAAACACAGTTCTTAATTCAGCTCAGTCTTCAGATAGCATTCAGGTGGCTAATATTGATGGTGTTTCTGCCATTAAAATCGTTGATGACGAATATGAAATGGCAACATACATTTATTGTTCTGACGGATGGATAAATGAATTATACATTGGTCTTGATGATGAACCTGATTTACTTGGCGGGCAGAAGATTGTAAAGGCTGAGTCTTTTAAATTTTCAAAAGTCGATAAGCTTATAAAGGGCGAAATATCCGTAGGAAACGGTAATACACAGAATTTCGTTTATTCCATTAAAGGAGGAACGAAGTAATGAGTAAGACATATATTACACTCCTAGAACAAGCTATAATGACCCTGTTTTTATCACTTGCATGCGCTATAAGTTTGCAAGTATTTGCTAATACATCAAACTTGGCTGCTGAAGCTAGAGAAAAGCAGTATGCCATAGTTGAACTTGCAAATGTGGCTGAAACTCTTAAATCTTGCGACGGCAATTACAATGATGCGGCAAAGATTTCTTCAGGGGTTTTATCTGATAATACAATTATCTTTTATTATGATTTCAACTGGGTAAAAACAGATAAGGATAATGCAGAATATATCGTAAAAGTATCAGCAGCAAAGAAGAGTAAAGGCTTAGGTTTAAGTGAAATTCAGGCTATGGATCAGTCTGGAAATATAATTGATAGCCTCGAAGTATGTTGGCAGGAGGCGCTTTAATGAATAAAGATAATTCAAAACATTCAGGCGCATTCGTAACAGGCGGAACATCTCTTCTTGTTATCTTTGCAGTTATAGCTCTTATGCTTTTGGATGTACTTCCTATGGTATCTACCATTCAGGAAAAAAAGCGTGCGGAGCAGGTTAGTAACTCATACAAAAGTTACTATGCTGCAGACAGAAAGGCTGAAGAAATACTTTCTGAAATCAGAAGCGGTAATGTTCCTGCTAATGTGAAAGTTGCAGGCGATGAATACAGCTACGAAGTAAAGATATCCGATACACAATCCTTACTTGTAGATATTAAAGCTGAAGAAACAGGATATAAGGTTAATAAATGGCAAGTGGTCTCCACAATCGATTGGGAGCCTGTAGATGATATAGAATTGTTTAACGGAGGAAATTAGAATGAAAAGTTTAAATGATTATCTTAAACTGGCAATTGATAATAAGGCGTCCGATATTCTGATTGTTGCAGGTGCTCCTGTTAGCATGAAGGTTAGAGGCGAACTTCAGGGAATTGATGATGAAAGAGTAATGCCTGATGCAACAAAGGTTTTAATCGAAGAAATGTATGCTATGGCAAATCGTGATCATTCAATGCTTCTAGATGATTACGAAGACGACTTCTCATTTGCTGTTCCGGGGCTTGCAAGATTTAGAGTAAATACATATAACCAAAGAGGTTCTGAGGCTGCAGTTATCAGAACAGTTCCTTTCTCTATTCCTGACCCTGTAGAAATGAGCATTCCTGAAATCGTTATGAATGCATCCAAGATTGAGCACGGTATGATACTTGTAACAGGAACAGCCGGCTCCGGTAAGTCTACAACTCAGGCTTGTATTATTGAAAGAATTAACAATACTCGTCAGGGTCATATCATTACAATCGAAGACCCTATCGAATATCTTTTTAGAAATAAAAAGTGTATCGTAAGCCAGAGAGAAATGGCTATTGATACAAAGAACCATTTAGCTGCGCTTAGAGCATGCCTGCGTCAGGCACCTGATGTAATTCTTGTAGGAGAACTGCGAGATGCGGCTACAATACAAACAGCACTTACCGCTGCAGAAACAGGACATACCCTTATTGCGACCCTTCATACAAAGGGTGCTGCTAATGCTGTAGATAGAATGATAGACTCATTCCCTGCAGATCAGCAGGAACAGGTTAGAATTCAGCTTGGTTCTGTTTTAAAGATGGTAATTTCTCAGCAGTTACTTCCATCTTTGGATGGTAGCCGTGTGCCTGCGTATTAAGTTATGACATCCAATACTGCTGTAAAAAATCTTATTAGAGAAGGAAAGACATATCAGATTGGTAATGTTCTCACCAGCAGTGCTGCAGATGGTATGGTAAGTATGGATCAGTATATTATGAACCTTTACAAAGAAGGAAAGATTAGCAAAGAAGTAGCTATCTCTCATGCAGATAATGGTGAGCAGATGCAAAAGCGTATCGGATAGCTAATTAAGAAAAAAGCAAAATAAGTGGCGCCCCTAAAGGCGCCATTTTTTTTATTATTTAATTACTCAATATCGAACAATCCACCAAGCTTTTTAAAATCACTGAGGAAATTCTTGTAAATCTTGTCTGCACCGTGTTCGTCGGCAAGAATTATAGGCTCGGTAGCCTTTGCACTGGCAAGGACCATAGACATGAATACCCATGGGTCGCCGTAGGTATTGATTGGTTCTGTAGGGAACTTTGGATTGCCGTTTCCTGTAATGATAATTCCATCGTCTGTAACTTTAGCTTCTTGGCCAAACTGACGAGCGATTTCAGCCATAACCTTCATGCGGTCCATAAAGTGTGGCAAGGTTTGGACATTTTCCGGCATCGATGTTTATTGCTCTAACATCCTGATACATAAGGGCGTTGATAGCCTGCAGATCTCTATACATCTGCGGAGATGCATCAGGAAGATTGTCTACTGTAAGGCCTTTTCCTCTTGCACCGCAAGCAGCTGCAGCAAGTATCCACATAGCGGATAAGCCCCAATCGTTTTCTGTTTCGATGGATTCAGGAGACTGATAATACTGTCTTCCTGGAATAATGTAGCCACCGTCTTCAGTTTCTTCAAGTTTTACGCCAAAGCTTTCCATTGCAGAGCGAGTTAATCTTATGAAAGAGTCGTCTACAAGAGGGGAACTTAAAATGAGCTTGCTGTCTGAAAGAAGACCGCAGGCAAACATCATAAGTGCACTTATTGACTGCGAACCTTCATCGCCTTGGAAAACATATTCGCCAGGAAGCATTCTACCGTTCATTTCGAAAGGAAGGGAGAAGCTTGTGAATGTTACGCCTCGAATTGCAAGTCTTCCTGTAAGCTGAACCATTTTTCTCTTAAGAAGAGTGCCGGAAGCTTTGCAGTTAGCCTTAATACCAAGGGCAGCACAAAGAGCTATAGCCAATCTTGCTGTAGTGGCACTTTCTTTAAAGTTAAGCTCTACAGATGGGAGGGCCGTTGTTTTAGGGAACGGCGAAACCACAACTTCACGGCCGTCTGGAGTTCTGCTGATTTCGCAGCCTAAACTTTCAAGGCAAGAGATAGTTGTGTCTATGTCTGTGCATATTGGAACATTCTTAATGTGTGTAGGCATAGCCGGCATAGACGCCATAAAAAGAAGGCGCTGTGCATGAGATTTTGATGCCGGAGCATTAAGATGTCCACTAATTGTACTTGGGTAAATTTTTATCATAACTTCAGCATTATATCATGATATAATAGATTAGTTAATAGGCGTTTTGCCGGAGGAAAAAAATGAAACTAAGTTCCAACGATCTTAAATACCTGAAGTTATTGGCAAATACTTACAGAAATATTGATGAAGTATCTGCTGAAATCATCAACCTTACAGCTATTCAGAACCTTCCAAAGGGTACTGAGCACTTCCTTTCAGATATTCACGGTGAATCCGATGCATTTACTCATATTTTAAGAAATGCATCCGGTACTATCAGAATGAAGATTGATGAGAGCTTCCCGGAACTTTCACTTGAAAAAAGACGCCGTCTTGCAACTATAGTTTATTATCCAGAAGAAAAGCTGGAACTTATTAACGCTTCTATTACCTTTAAATATACAAGATCTTATACAAGAAAACTTATCCCTAAAAATTTCGTATACATCATCGAAGAATTGCTTTCTTCTGAAAATGGTAAGGATTATAGAACTTCCGACCACAGAAAGAGCATTATTAAATCTGTAATCGAAATTGATAATTCCGATGCTCTTATTACAGCTCTTGCAAATACAATCTCTGCTGCATCCGTATTTAGACTTCATATTCTCGGAGATATTTTCGACAGAGGCCCGGGCGCAGACGTAGTATTTGATGTACTTGAAAAATACCACAGCGTAGACATTACTTGGGGCAACCACGACATCCTTTGGATGGGTGCTGCTGCAGGAAATAAGGCCTGCATTGCCAATGTAATTCGTATTTGTACACGCTATGACAATCTCCATACTCTTGAAGTAGGCTACGGCATCAGCTTAAGACCTCTCATTACTTTCGCTCTTAACACTTATGCTACAGATTCTTGCCCTAACTTTAAGGCGAAGGTGTCTAACGACGACGCTATGAGAGAAACAGACCTTGAATCTTTATCTAAGATTTCCAAGGCTATTGCTATCATTCAGTTTAAGCTGGAAGGTCAGCTCATTGATAAGCATCCGTACTATGAGATGGATTCAATGAAGCTTTTAGATAAGATTGACTACGAAAACTATACGGTCGAGGTAAACGGCAAGAAGTATCCAATGAACAATACTTTCTTCCCAACTATCGACCCAAAGAATCCATATAAACTTACAGCTGAAGAAGATGCTGTTATGAACAGACTTCAGAAGGCGTTCCTTGAATCTGCACCTCTTCAAAAAGATATTGAATATCTTTACTCACATGGGTCGCTGTATAAGACATACAACGGAAACCTGTTATTCCATGGCTGCATGCCATTAACAGAAAACGGAGAATTCGACTACATTAACACCTCCGACGGACCAATGAGAGGCAAGGCTTGGTTTGACTATGCTGAAAAGCTGGTTAGAACAGGATACTTTGCAAAGGGTGGCAGAGACAAGCAGAGAGGTATTGATATTTGCTGGTACCTGTGGTGTGGCTACAAGAGCCCTCTGTTTGGTAAGGCTAGAATGACCACTTTCGAAAGACTCTTCATTGAAGATGAAGAAACACATAAGGAACCAAAGAACCCGTATTATTCACAGATTGCCGAAGTTAAGACTGTTGAAAAGATTCTTAAGGAATTCGGTTGTAATGTAAAGCAGGGCACAATCATTAATGGCCATATGCCTGTAAAGAAGGGTACAAACCCAATTAAGGCCAAAGGCAGAGCTTTGTGCATAGATGGCGGCCTGGCTAAGGCTTACCAAAAGACTACAGGTATTGCGGGTTATTCATTAATTCAGAACTCATATGGTTTTATCCTTTCTGCTCACGAGCCATTTGAATCAAAAGAAAAAGCTGTAAGGGATGAACTTGATATATTCTCATCACAGGTTGCTAAGAAGAACATTTCAAAGAGAATTCTTAACAAAGATACCGATGAGGGTAAGGAAAGACAAGTTACAATCGAACTTCTCAAGAGACTTCTTGAATGCTATAAATCAGGGGAGATAAAGCAGAGTGGAAGATAATAAAAGTAAAAGCAAATCTTTTGTATTAGGAGCTGCAGTTTTAGGTATTGCAGGGCTTATAACCAAGCTTTTAGGCGCAATATTTAGAATTCCTCTTACAAATATCATAGGCGCATCCGGAATGGCATATTACCAGACAGCATATCCTGTTTATGTAATGCTTCTTATGATTTCTACATCCGGACTTCCTACAGCTATTTCTAGAATGGTAGCTGAAAGAAGAGCGCAGCAGCAATATTACGAGGCTCATAGAGTATTTAAAGTATCATTTAAGCTTATGAGCTTTTTAGGCATAGTAACAGGCGTTGGCATTTTCTGCTTGGCTCCTGCAATTAGCCGCCTTCAGATGGAACCAGATGCAGTTTATGCTATGAGATCCATTGCTCCAGCATTGCTTTTATGCCCTATAATGTCCTGTTTCAGAGGTTTTTTCCAGGGTAGAAGAACAATGATTCCAACAGCCATTTCTCAGGTGGCAGAACAGCTGTTTAGAGTTGGTCTTGGTTTGGGTCTTGCATATTATCTTTTAAGAGTTGATGCTGCCCACGCAGCTGCTGGTGCATCTTTTGGTGCCAGCGCAGGTGCTATATTCGGACTTCTTGCAGTAGTATTTGTTTACTTTAAGAAGAAGGGCGAAATTGAAGGTGAATTTGGAGAAGACAGACAGGCTATTAAGTCTGAAGTTGCTCTTTTAAAAGAAATTCTTATCATTGCCGTTCCTGTAACTTTAGGCGCATCTGTTATGCCTATTCTTAACGGAATCGACACTTTAATCGTAAAGAGAAGACTTTTAGCACTTGGCTATGATGCTGAAGTTGCAAGAACTCTCTTTGGCGAACTTTCTGGTATGGCTGCTCCTATCATTAACTTCCCAATGGTATTTTCACAGGCTGTATGCATGAGTATTGTTCCTGTAATTACCGATGCTTGGAAGCGCGACGACAAGGAATTTGTTCAGTACAATGCAGCTTTAGGTCTTAGATATGCACTTTTAGTAATGCTTCCTTGTGCCTTTGGTATGATAGTTCTTTCTAAGCCTATCATGAAGCTTTTATATCCTCGTCAGGTGGCTAGTGCTGTATCTGCTGCGGGTTGCCTTGCAATTTATGCTGTAGGTATGATTTTCTTCTCGATTATTCATACTCTTACAGGCATTCTCCAGGGCATGGGTAAGCAGATTATTCCAGTTCTTAATCTTTGCGTAGGCGCTGTTGTTAAGGTTGTTGTTACTTATACACTTACAGGTGTTGATTTCATCAACGTAAAGGGTGCTGCAATTGGTACGGTTTGTGCATATTTCGTAGCTGCAATTCTAAATTACACAGCTATGAAGAGATATACCCATGCAAAGGTAGACTTTAATGTAACCATAGTAAAGCCTATAATCGCATCTGCTGTTATGGCTGCAATTGCTTGGCTTGTTTACATGGCTGCTGTTCATAACTTTGGAAATGCAATGTCTACACTCCTTGCAATTTTAGCTGGTATGGTAGTTTATGCAATTATGATCTTTGCTACAAGAGCAATTACAGCTGAAGATCTTGAAACAATTCCTAAGCTCAGAAAGCTTGCAGGCCTGTTCAGAAAGTTAAAACTTGTAAAATAAGGGTTAAAGAATTAAAAAAACACTAAAAAACCTTGAAATTTACACATTTTCAAGGTTTTTTTATTGACTTGTTGGATTTTATATGTATAATCAAAACGTTGAAAAAATCGCGCCGCATTTTGCGGCTTACTAATATAAATACAGGAGGATAAAATGAACAAGACAGAACTTATCGATGCAGTTGCAGCAAAGACAAATATCACAAAGAAGGATACTGAAGCTACAATCAACGCACTTGTAGAAGCTATTCAGGAAGATCTTCAGAGCGGAAGCGGAAAGGTTCAGCTCATCGGATTTGGTACATTTG
>JAKSSI010000035.1 GCA_024403175.1 Clostridia bacterium | reverse complement strand
TTAGGGTCTGTGAAGCACATCTGGAATACGCAGGACTTGCCTTCTGTTACGTTAGAAGAAGAAGCGGATGGTGTAAGGAAGAACATTCTGTCTCTGTCTGCATTAGCAGCTGTAACTTCTGCAGGAGCAGATGTTACTGTACCGAGCATAATCTGCATACCCCAGTCGATGAGTGTGTTGTATGCGTTGTCTGCCTTTTCTGTATCGTGTTCGTCGTCTTCAGCTCTGTATTCGAACTTGATGTCGCCCTTCTTGTTGATTTCATCAACAGCAATCTGAGCGCCGTTCTTTACAGCTGTTCCGTAGATTGCTACAGGACCAGTAAGAGGACCTGTAAGACCAATCTTAAATGTTGTCTTGTTTACTTCTGGCTGATTGCCACCCTGCTGTGCAGGTTCTTCCTTCTTTCCGCAAGCTGCAAAGGAAAATACCATTGCGAGTGCGAGAAGGAGAGCTAATACTTTTTTCATTTTTGTTTTCTCCTTTTATAATTCGTCATCAAACAATTATTATACTAAAATAAAAAGGCTTTGCCAATGAGCAAAGCCAACTAATCCTATATTATATTTAAGCTTTAACTCTAAGATATTACTTTTTATGTTAATGACACGCAAAGGACAGACACCACGACGATGCCTGAGGAAATGACGATGGAGCTGTTAGCAACTATATTTCTCATTACTGTCCTTAAAAAATGTACACCAAAAATAATTCTTCTTAGAATGCAGACATTATATAGGTAGATTTGTTGCTTGTCAACAAAATAATTTGTGTTTTTTGATAAAAAGCATAAATTTGTTTTTGAATACAAAAAGAAGCCCACATAAGTGAGCTTCTTTGTGCTTTCGATTTAAAGAAAAATTACTTCTTCTTCTTTCCGTTAACGAGTTCCTTGAACTGTGCGCCTGGCTTGAATGCAGGAACCTTAGCTGCAGCAATCTTGATTGCTTCGCCTGTGAGTGGGTTCTTACCCTTTCTAGCAGCTCTCTTTCTCTGTTCGAATGTACCGAATCCTACGAGCTGAACCTTGTCGCCCTTCTTAACCTGCTTTTCAACTGTTTCGATGAAAGCCTTGAGGAATGCTTCTGTATCCTTCTTGGATGCGCCTGTTTCCTTAACGAGTGCTTCTACTAACTGCTGTCTGTTCATTTTGATCTCCTTTAAACACAATATGTTGTTTTTTATCAAGGGTTAAAATACTAAATGTAATATATCCCAAAAACCTTGATAAATCAAGGATTTTAACAAAAAAAGAACGCGAACCCCTTGAAAAATGAGGGTTTTTTGCAAAAAATAATCAAAAAAGCCCATAGAACTGGGCTTTTTTTTAATCATATTACTGTTTAACCTGCTTCATTGAAAGAGAAATTCTCTCTTTCTTTGTATCAACATCTAGTACTACAACATTAACAATATCGCCTACGGAAACCACTTCGCTTGGGTGCTTAATGAACTTATTAGCAATCTGAGAAATGTGTACCAAACCATCATGGTGAACGCCAATATCAACAAATACGCCGAAGTCGATAACATTTCTTACGGTACCCTTTAAAGTCATGCCCGGCTTTAAGTCCTTAATGTCTAAAACATCTTTTCTTAAAACAACTGGCGGTAGTTCTTCACGAGGGTCGCGGCCAGGTTTTGCAAGTTCGCCTGCTATGTCAAGCATTGTTGGAATACCAATACCACAATTCTCTGCAATCTTTGATTTTCCAAGCTTTTCGATTCTATCTAAGATGCCGGAAAGCTGTCTGTTCTTAACATCGTCCATAGTATATCCGCAGAGGGCCAAAAGCTTTTCTGCAGCTTCGTAGCTTTCTGGGTGAACGGCAGTATTATCTAAAACATTCTTACTTTCAGGAACTCTTAAGAAGCCTGCACACTGTTCGAAAGCCTTTGGTCCAAGCTTTGGAACCTTTGTAATAGACTTTCTTGTTTTAAATGGGCCGTTTTCTTCTCTATATTTAACAATATTCTTAGAAGTTGTGGCATTAAGTCCGGCAACCCTCAAAAGAAGAGAAGGAGATGCAGTGTTTACATCAACACCTACAGCATTTACACAGTCCTCGACCACGCCTGTAAGAGTTTCTTCAAGCTGAGCCTGAGGCATATCGTGCTGATACTGACCAACACCAATAGCCATAGGTTCTATCTTTACAAGTTCTGCAAGCGGATCTTGGAGTCTTCTTGCAATGGAAACCGCAGATCTAAGATTTACATCGTAGTCAGGGAATTCTTCTGCTGCAAGCTTAGATGCAGAGTAAACGGAAGCGCCGGCTTCATTTACGATTGCATAAGACTGGCCTCCTCCAATTCTTGAAAGCATTTCTGCAGCCATACTTTCAGTTTCTCTTGAAGCAGTACCGTTTCCAATAGCAAGATGTTCTACATTGTGCTTTTTAATAAGCGCTGTAAGATTTCTAATAGCTTCTTCTTTTCTTGCTTCGGAGAATGTTGGGTAAACAACTGTTGTATCAAGAACCTTGCCAGTACCATCTACAACTGCCACCTTGCAACCATGAGAATAACCAGGGTCTAAGCCCATAGTAACCTTGCCCTTTACAGGAGGCTGCATTAAAAGAGGCTTTAAATTTAAAGCAAAGTTGTGAATAGCGCCGTCGCAAGCAACTTCTGTAAGACCAGATCTTACTTCTCTTTCAAGGGATGGCCAAATAAGTCTATCGTAAGAATCATCAACAGCTTCCTCTAAATACTGCTTAGAAGGAGATGCGTTTCTAATAATCTGATCCTTTAAAAGCTTCTTTGCAGCTTCGTGGTCTAAATCTACTGTTACCTTAAGGAAACCTTCCTTTTCACCACGGTTTACAGCCAAAGTCTGATGACCCTGCATCTTTGCAAGGGACTGTGTGAATTCGTAGTAGAGCTTGTAAACAGAATCTTCTTCCTTTGCAGCTCTTGATAAAACAACTGCGTGACTCTGAATATACTCTCTTAAAATCTTTCTGTTGTCTGCATCATCGGAAACCATTTCTGCAATGATATCCTTTGCACCATTTAAAGCATCCTGAGCAGACTTTACACCCTTTTCTTCGTTTATATATTCTTCAGCAGCCTTAAGAGGATCTTCTTTGCCTTGAATAATAAGGAAAGTTGCAAGAGGTTCTAAGCCTTTTTCTTTGGCGATAATTGCTCTTGTTCTTCTCTTCTGCTTATATGGTCTGTAGAGATCTTCAAGTACAGCAAGTGTCTGAGCGTTTAAAATCTGTTCCTTTAATTCGTCAGTTAACTTGCCCTGCTCTTCAATGGATGCAATTACAGTATTTCTTCTTTCATCGAGATTTCTTAAATAAGTGAGTCTTTCAGAAAGAGTTCTAAGCTGTGTGTCATCCATGCTGCCGTGCATTTCCTTTCTATATCTTGCAATGAAAGGAATTGTATCGCCGGCATCAAGCATTTCTATTACATTCTCTACGTATTTTAAATTTACATTTAGTTCTTTAGATATTAATTGTGAAATCGTTTCCATCCGTTACTCCAAGTGCTTTTGTTGGGCAGTGGCGTGCGCAAGGAAAGCGCTGTTCCTGAGGCTGCACGTCTACGCACATATCGCACTTAACCATTTTTCCATATTCATCAAATTGCGGAATGTTTATTGGACAAGCCTCTGCACATGCCTGGCAACCCACACAAACATTTTTATCCACAACTACTATTCCATCTTCTCTCTTTGTAATTGCATCAACAGGACAAGCTTCCTTACAAGCAGGATTTGCGCAGTGCATACAAGAGCGAGAAATATATTTTACATCTACATCAGGAAAGCAACCTTTTTCAACAGCGATAACTTTTCTGAATTTAATAGGATCCTTTGTGCCTCTCCACTGCTTGCAGGCCATTTCGCATGCATGGCACTGGAAACACATATCCTTATTGAATTTAAATTGATAGTTACTCAATTTTTGTCACCTCCACTAAGGCCTGGCTGCTGTTTGCAGTTACAAGTGGGTCGTAAGATTTTTCTGAAATGTCGTAAATGTGGTTAACATTTGCGCCGCCATCAAGCATAGGTAAATCTTCTATGCCCAGTTCAGAGCAACCCTGCCACCAGCCGTGAAGAATCATAACTGTATCCGGGCGAACAATTTCAGTTACTTCAGCCTTTACGATTAAATAACCGTGCTTGCCTTCAACCTTAACCTTATCACCAGTTTTAATACCGCGCTTTTCTGCCTGACTTGGATGAATTTCCACAACAGGTTCTGGCTGAATCTGTCTTAAGGAAGGAATATTTCTAAGCCAGCTTGCAGAATATGCTCTGGATGTATGATAGTCGGAAAGAAGCAATGGATACTTCTTTAATTCTTCTTCAGTAGCATTTGTGAGTGAAAGTTCTGGTTCTCTATATGTTGGAAGAGGTTCATAACCTGCTTCTTCAAAAGTTGTATTGTATAAAGCAACTTTTCCCTGAGCAAGGAATGGCAAGCCCTTAGGACCCGGACGCTTAGAGTTGAAAGTCTTTTCGTACTTTTCAAACTTCTTTGGCTTCTTTTCGTTTTCAACTGCAATGCCTTCAGGATGTTTTCTGAGTTCATCAACAGTTATACCGAATGGCTCTAAACGGAAGTTTTCGAATTCATCGAAACTGCCGTGCCAGAAATCGTCGCCATAACCAAGCTTATCTGCCACTTCAATAAAGAAGTGATAAATTGTTTTGTAATCTCCAAGAGGCTCTATACAGCCCGGACGATAAACCAATGTATTACCATCTATTCCGAAAGGCATTTCTGCTTCGAAATGTGTAGCAGTAGGAAGAATAAGATCTGCATAATCCCATTCAGCCATCTTCATTACATCTACTGTAATAAAGAAGTCTACAGCCTTAAGAGCTTCTATAGTTCTTGCTGTACCACGAGTAGAAACCAGAGGCTGAGTACCAAGCGCAATAATTGTTCTTGGCTTGTATGGTTTTCCTGTAAGTACTGCATCTAATGTTCTAGCATAAGAAGAAGCTGGGCCTTCTTTGAAAGGCATAAATGGCTTTGGCATTTCAGGTGCAACAAGCTTATCAACCAGTTCATCTGTGTATAAATCAAAGCGCATTATATTCTTTGGCTTGATTCCGCCTGGAGGGCCAAAGAGGTTTCCGCCTTCTCTATCTAAGTGGCCTGTAATAGCCATTAAAGAAGCAATGCTTCTTACTGTACTTGATGCAGATGCGGAGTGTTCAAGGCCGTTACCAGTTTCAATGCAAGCCTTTGGTGTTGTGGCATAAAGTCTTGCAAAATCGATGATTTGCTGAGCACTAACACCAGTTATATTTTCAGCCCATTCAGGACTATACTGTTTAACATGTTCTGCAAGCTTGTCGTAGCCGTAGCACCATTTTTCAACAAACTCGTGGTCTATTAAATCTTCTTTTGTAATTACATGCAACATTGCAAGTGCAAGTGCAGCATCTGTACCAGGACGAATAGGCACCCAAATATCAGCCCAAGCAACGTCTTGTTCTTTACTTGGTTTTACGCAGGCAATCTTTGCCTTTCTATTCTTAGCACCGATAATGCTTCTGCCTCTTTCTGTGGAAGGGCCTGAAAGTACCGGCTGCCTACCCCAGTAGATAACAAGATCTGCATGTTCAAAATCTGATTTTGGCTGTTCGCCAAGGGTATAGCAATAAGAGAATGCATTCTGCATAGCACAAATGCCCGAATGTGAATGGTTAGGGCTTCCGTGCACTGCAAGGAATCTTAAAGAAATTTCCTTGTAGCTTCTTGCACCAGGAGAAAGAATTGCCAGTGTTTCAGGGCCATATTTTTCTTTCTGTTCTCTTAACTTATCTGCAGTAATCTGAATAGCTTCGTCCCAGGAAATTTCCTTAAACTTGCCTTCTCCTTTTTCACCAACTCTTAAAAGTGGGTTCTTAATTCTATCTGGTGAATACTGCCATTCGGGTGCAGCCAGTCCTTCTGCGCAACGTGCACCACGGTTTTTAGAAGCTTCTGTCATACCTGCAATTCTTGTAATCTTTCCATCTTTAAGAAATGCATAAATACGGCAGTTTTCCTTTGGGCCGCACATAGGGCAATACTGTCTAACCAGTTCTTCGCCATTTGCCTCTGCTATTTTTTTTGCTTCTTCGTATTTCATATGTTATTGGGTCTTTGTATTGATATTTGTATTAAAAATCTCTAATTGGTAAATCTGGAATTCCGAAAATCTTTGCAGCGGTTTCTTTTGCTTCCTCTGCATTTGCAAATTCCTTTTCATAAGCCTCACCATTATGCTTGTACTTAAACTTTTTACCATGAACTTCAGCAAAACCATCATCATAGCGGAGGTTAAGTTCAAGCTGACGTCTAAATATTGCATCTGGTTTTTGAGATGTATGGAAGTTAAGAGGAATAAGTTCTACTGGGTCGCATGGCATATCCTTAAACTTAAACTTAGGGCAGAATGTGCCATCAGGCTGCGTAAAGCCAACTACAGTATAAACACCATCCATTGTCTGCATATAGCCGTTTTCTACCTGACCGCCGAAAGCTACTGCGCCATCTGGAACAGGACCACCGTATCCAACATCTGCAAATAACTTTTCGCCATCTATTTTTGTAATTACGCCGCAGTGTGCAGGTGCATTAAATGCAATGTCTGGTCTATGGAGATGAATAATTACAAGGTAGGAATCAAATCCAAGAGACTTTAATAATCTGCAGAAAAGGCTATTAAGTTCATAGCAATATCCGCCGCGCTTATTTGTAACAATCTTATTGAAAAGATCTGGAATTGCAAGAGATGGAACAACTCCCTTTGACCAAACGTCTGCATCATCAAAAGGAATGTGTCTAAGCTGTGCTCTTACAATAGTTTCAAGATAGGCTCTAGAAGGCTTTTCGGATGGGTCGTAAATTAGACCAATTCGATTAAAATACTGGGAAAGTTCTTCCTTAGTAAGCGAAAAATAATGATCTTCGTACATATTTGTCTCCTTTTATTCCTTTAAACTCTAATAGTTTTACACTTTATTCAAAATTTATCCTCAATTTTTTAGGAAATAATTCTTGACTACACATTGTTTGAATGCTAACATTTCCTTTAACGGAGGATTATTTTAAAATGGATATTAGACAATACATTTTAACAACATTTTCATTTATTTCTAAGACAATCGGTCGTAGAGCAAAGCACATTGGTGTAAGCTCCGGTCAGCCAAAGGTATTAGACTACCTCATCGAACATGATGGTTGCAGCCAGAGCGATATCGCTAGAGGTTGCGGACTTGAAGCTTCTACTCTTACTCCAATTCTTGATGGAATGGAAAAAGCCGGTTACATCGAAAGAAAGAGAGAAGATGGCGATAGAAGAACTTATCACATTTTCCTTACAGTTCTTGGTAAAGAAAAGTCTGCACAGGTTATCGCACTTTTCAAGCGTCTGGAAGATGACATCCTTGAAGGATTAAGCCCAGAAGAAAGAGATGAATTCCAGAGAATGCTTAAGTTAGTTCACGACAATTCAAAGAGAATTTTCCTTAAGGTTCCATCTGAAAAATAAAAAACGTTAATTAATACTTTCGTAAAAATCTCTCTTGTTTCAAGAGGGATTTTTCATTTTCTCTTTTTCTTAATCTAGTTCAATAATATTGTAGCCTGCAGCTTTTACTGCTCTGTTCATAAGCGAAAAAGCCAAAGAAGAATCATCCTTTGGAAGAACGGCTATTATGAAATCTAAACCTTCTTCGTCGGCATCTCTTAAATCACCATAGAAGCTATGCATGCTTGGGCAAAGAATCTTGCCCTTTCCACAAAGCGTCTTTTCTTTAAATAGTTCCTCGACCCTTTTGTCTTTTGCATCTCCAATAACCAAAGTAACATCGGCATTTGGAGAATAATGTTTATACTTCATTCCAGGAGCCTTAGGCTTAAAGTTTGGATCTGAAGTAGCGTTTCCTTTTTCATCTGTTTTAGGCTTTGCAAGTAAGGCCGCATCGTAACTAACTTCAAGGCCTGTTACTGCAGAAATCATTTCTGGAGTTATAAGACCTGGTCTTAAAATGCTGAGCACTGGATTCTCCTTGCCTTCGCAAAGCGGTGTTAAATCTAGCACTGTAGATTCTATTCCACCGTCGCAAGGATTTCCGCACAGTATGCCTTCTATCTTGCCGTCTAAATCTTTTTGAACATGCTGCCAACTTGTTGGAGATGGGCCTCCAGATTTATTTGCAGAAGGGCCAGATACCAAAGTGCCGGAATATTCTATGAGCTTTAAAGTGGCTTCATCTTTTGGCATTCTTACTGCAACTGTATCAAGTCCACCAGTAGTTTCTTTTGGTACGCAATCAAGCTTTGGAAGTACTACTGTAAGAGGACCTGGCCAGAATGTGTCGGCAAGCTTTTTAATCATCGGAAGCTCTGCCACCTCTTTTGGGCAAAGCCTTTTTAAATCTTCTAAATGCGCTATGTGCACAATTAAAGGATTATCGGATGGTCTACCTTTTGCTGCATAAGCTTTCTGTGCGGCTGTAGGGCAAAACGCATCTGCACCAAGACCATAAACAGTCTCTGTTGGAAATGCAACAAGGCCGCCATCAGCCAAAACGGCTGCTGCGGCCCTGATATCGTTTTCACTTGTTCTAAAGAGTACTGTGTTCAATGTCCGGTCAATTATTTATTATGCGAAAAGAGCTTTTTCAACTTCTTCAATACCAAGTCTTTCAATAACCTTGAAGAGTCTTTCTCCTGGCTGGCCATTAGCCTTGTAGAAGTTGATTACCTTTTCGATAAGTTCTAATACTTCATCTTCTGTGTAGCAAAGCTTAGAAAGTTCTGTGCCTGCTCCGCCAGTCTTTCCCCAGTGTCCGCCAAGATATACAAGATATCCTCTACCTGATGGATTTACGTCCTTTGGAACTACAGCGCCTCTAATACCCATATCATTAAGGTTTGGCTTAATGCAGTTATTTGGACAACCGCCTACACCAATCTTAAACTTCTTTGGAAGTTCTTCGCCGTGCTTACCAATATAGAATCTTTCATGAATCTTAGAAGCAAGACTGTAAGTATCAATAAGGCCAAATATGCAAGTTGTTCCCTTGCAGCTTACTACAGGGCGAACCTTGTTTCCTGTTCCGCCTGTAACCATTCCGTGTTCGCCAAGGAATGCAATAAGTGGTTCAATATTTTCGTACTTAACACCTTGAATTTCGAATGTCTGTCTTGTAGTAAGAGCTACTTCGCCAGAGCCGAATTTTTCAGCAGCTTCAGCAACAACTCTTGCCTTTTCAGAAGTTACTTTTCCGTAGCCTGTAATAACTCGGATGTTAAAAACATCTTCGAATCTCTTGTCTTGTAAAGCGCCAAGGCCTTTTACTCTTTTAATATCGTCTTTTGTGAGCTGTGCCATGATTTTTACCTCGCTAATTTCACAATTACTATACAAATAGTGCTTAGTTCATAGATAGCATTTATTATATCATAAAATAAAACTATCTCCCATATGGAAGATAGTTTTAATATAAAGAAAATTATAATCTTATGCTTTAAGATTACAGTTTGGAGAGACCTGTTTCTTTGAAAATCTTATCTCTATTTCCGATTGGGCAATAAATTTGGCACTTATTGCAATAGTTCTTTGGATAGTGATCAAGGTTAGTGTCAGAAGTCTTATATGCCTTCATTGCCTTTGCAATATCTTCATCTGTTGGGTTCTTGCCTTCTACAAGATCTCCTCTCTTTTCGATACCTGCAAATTCATTTCTCATACCAAGAGCAGCTACTGTACAAGCATTTACATTATGAGCAGCAACTTCATAGTCCTTGCCGTTAATTGTCCAAACAGTCTTCTTTCCAGTTTCCTTTGCAGGAAGAGCGGAGTTGTATGAAACAGGCACAACAGTGTTTTTTTCAAATTCACAATTCCAGTACTCTGTCACTGTCATATCATCAGACATTGAAAGTGTTACTTTCCAGTCATTAATAT
>JAKSSI010000034.1 GCA_024403175.1 Clostridia bacterium | reverse complement strand
GCTCAATTGTAGGTGTATGCTTTAACGTTGTATTGAATATTATTCTTGTTAGATATATGGCTCATGCTGGTCTTGCACTTGCAACCAGTGTCAGCCAAATAATATCTGCATTTTTAGAATATTATATGTTTGGCAAAAAATTCCCTGAGATTGTTCTTCTTAAATCCAAGAGAAAACTGGTTAAGATTATTTTCTTCTCCATTATCTCTGTTTGCTTATCCTATGCATTCTTCGTGTTTGTTGGTGCTGCAATTTGGATGCCAAGAATGGTTCTTTTAGGACTTTCAGTAATAATCGCAGTGGTTGTATATTTAGCATTTCTTTATTTCTTTAAATTTGAAGAACTTTCATTATTAACAGATTTAATTGGCAGGAAATAATATGGTTAGCAAGTTAAAAATTGCAGCATTAGTTTTAATAGATGCGATATTCGTCAATGTAGCGTATATATTTGCGCTGCTCGTTCGTTTTGAGTTTAGTGTTTCTTCATCACTGTTTGAAAACTGGTTATCAGTATTTTTAAGCAGTATTGTTGCACTTACTATAATTAAAATCGCTATTTATGCTATTGCTGGCCTTTACAGAACTCTTTGGAAATATGCTAGCGCAGAAGAAATAGTTAAAATTGCTATTACTTGTTTCATATCTTGTGCGGCTTGCATTGCATATCTGAATTTTACTCAGCATACACTTCCAAGAAGTGTTTATCTTGTTGATGGTATGCTCGATATAGTATTTGTTGGCGGAGTTAGGTTTGCTTACAGATGGCTTAGAAATTTAAGATCTCCAGGAAATTTCAATTTCAGATTAGAGGCTCCTGGCGCTGATATTATCCCTGGCGTTGATAGAGTTAAGAGAATCATGCTTGTTGGCTGCGGCGATGCAGGTGCTGCAATGATTAAGGAAGTCTCTATGCACAGAGATCAAAAACAGAAGGTTGTTATTGCTATTGATGATAACAAGGAAAAGATTGGCCAAAAAATTGCAGGCGTTAAAATCGGCGGCGATAGAAATATGATTCCTGCACTTGCCGATAAGTATGCTGTAGATGAAATTATTATCGCGATTCCATCCGCAACTAAGAAAGAAATTTCAGGCATTATTGAAATTTGCCACAAGACAAAGTGTAAGATTAAGACTATGCCGTCCCTTATAGATTTAATCAACGAAAAAGTAAGCATTAAGTCCTTAAGAGACGTTGATATTGAAGACCTTCTTGGAAGAGAAACAGTTACAGTAGATCTTAAAGAAATCAGCTCTTACATTGAAGATAAAATCGTTCTCGTAACAGGTGCCGGCGGATCTATCGGTTCTGAACTTTGCCGTCAGGTTGCCAAATTTAAGCCAAGAAGACTTATTCTTTTCGATATTTACGAAAATACAACTTTCGAACTTCAGAACGAAATGCGTAAGAAGTTCCCTCAGCTTGAAATAGATGTGAACATCGGTTCTGTTCGCGAAAGAGCAAGAGTAGAAGCCCTCTTTAAGCAGTACAAGCCTCATGTAGTATTCCATGCTGCAGCACACAAGCATGTTCCTCTTATGGAGCACGACCCACGCGAAGCTATTATCAACAATGTTCTTGGTACAAAGAACTGTATTGATATGGCTGAAAAGTATGTTGCCGATAAGTTCGTTCTTATCTCAACAGATAAGGCTGTAAACCCAACATCTGTAATGGGTGCATCAAAGCGTATTTGTGAAATGCTTATGCAAAATAAAGCTGCTACATCCAAGACAACTCGTTTTACAGCTGTTAGATTCGGTAATGTTTTAGGTAGTAACGGTTCTGTTATTCCTACTTTCAGAAGACAAATTGCTGAAGGTGGCCCAGTAACTGTTACACATCCTGAAATTACAAGATACTTTATGACTATTCCTGAAGCTGTACAGCTTGTTATTCAGGCAGGCGCTATGGCAAATGGTGGAGAAATCTTTATTCTCGATATGGGCGAACCTGTAAAGATTATGAATCTTGCAGAAAACCTTATCAGACTCTCTGGATTTACTCCATATGAGGATATAGACATTGTTGTAACAGGCCTTCGTCCAGGGGAAAAATTATACGAAGAACTGTTACTTTCTGAAGAGGGTATCAGCCACACAGCTCATAACAAGATTTTCATTGGTCATCCAATTTCAATTACACCAGCTCTTACAGAGCTCTTAAAGGATGATGTTGCATTTGAAAAGACAATTTATGGTATGAGAAATATCACAGATGAAGAGGTTAGAGATTGGATTCGCATAATGGTTCCAAATTATGTTGAAACACCAAACGAATAATATGAGTATTAAATTCGACAAAAAAACTATAACATGCTTCGCTTTAGCTTTTGTTATTGCACTTGTTGCTATGACCGGACTAAGAGTATTTATCGGGGAAAAGGCCGAAGAAACTATTTTTGAGCATGGTGGGGAAATTTTAAATCCCGACGAACAGCAGAGTCTTGTTGATACATCAAGTCCGTTCTATAGGGAATACACCAACAAAAATAGAATAAACTTCCTCCTTATGGGTCTTGCTGATAAGAACACCGACACAATTATGATTGCGTCCTATGAAACTGAAAAGCAGACCATAGATATCATTTCCATTCCAAGAGATACTTTCTATGCTCGTGATGGTTATTCCAACTATGCCTATAACAAAGTAAATTCTGTCTATAGAACTGAAAATGTAACAGGCGTTGCGAAGGCTTGTTCTGATTTGCTTTACGGAATGCCAATTCACTATTATGCAATAGTTGAATACGATGATATTCGTAAAGTAATGGATGTAATTGGAGGCGTTGAAGTTGATGTACCATTCCATATGAAGTACGACGACCCAACAGCGGTTCCTGAGCTTCATATCGACATCAAGGCGGGTAAACAGCTGATTACTTCCAAGAATGTAGAACAATATCTTCGTTTTAGACACGGAAATCCGGGCTACAAGAGCTATTTCAACGGAGATCTCGGACGAATTCAGGCACAACAGGAATTTGTAAAGCTGGTTCTTGCAAAGTGTCTTAAGGCGTCAAATATTACTGAAGTTGCAAAAGTTGCACTTCAAAATGTTCAGTCGGACATTACTTATGCTGCTGTAGCACAGCTTGCTACAAAGGCATTAAACGGACTTTCCGTTGATTCAGTTACAACCAATAGGCTTCCAGGTTATGATGCAATGCTTCATAATCTCTCTTTCTGGATGCCTGACGATTCTAAAGTATTCGAAATGCTCCAGGGCATCTTAAATCCGGAAACGGAAGAAATCACTTCTAGCGGCGCGGTTTCAGCGCAATAATCAAAGATGAAGAAATTAGTAAAAATATTAGCAGTCGTAATGGCGGTAGCAATGCTTACCGCCTTTACGGATGTTCCTAAAAATCATTGGGCTTATAATTTTGTAAATAAGGCTCAAGAACTTGGTATTGTTTCTGGTGTAACACCTAAGCTATTTAATCCTGATGCCACTATCAGTAAGCAAGAGGTTGCATACCTTTTAATTAACGTGCTTACAAGAACAAATCCAATTGAAAATGAGGCGTTTGAAGAGAGTGCATCTGGCAGTGCCATAGTTCTAAATCAAGCGCAAATCGCAGACTGGGCCGGCGGAAAACTTGCTTACGGTTTTGAAAATGGATTCTGGAAGCTTACAGATTTTCAGGCTCCTGTAAATGGTGTAAGTGGTGGTTCATCGGTTCTTACTCGTCAAATGATGGCAAGATGGATAGTAAATACTATGGGTTACAAAACTTTTGGTCTTCATACTATTCCATTTAACGATAAAGCCGATATCGACCCAGCATATTATGCCTATGTAGATTCGCTTTACAGATATTCCATTATGGAAGGCGGCGACGGAATGTTTAATCCAAATCTTGGCATGGACAGAGCTCAGGCTGCCGGAGTAGCTGTAAAGATTTACAACGAAAACACTGCAGCAAACAAGAAGATTGAACTCAATCCTTTTGCATTTGAAACAGGCTCGCCTGAAGAAATGAATGCAAAGAATAGAAGCTTTTTAATGAACGGAAAGCTTCTTCAAATTGCAGAAGATGCTGTTATTCTTCTTGATGGAAACCCTGTAAACTTCTCTGAAATAGAAAAGCTTGCAGGTAAAAATTTAAGCATAAGCCTTTATCTTGCTGGCGAAAACACAAAGACTGTTCTTGTTCAGACAAAGCCTTTTGTAAAAACTGCGGTAATAGATGAACTTGTAAAGATGAATACACCTGGCATAAAGGAATATACAAAAGTAACTCTAAGCATTGACGGTATTAAAGCCGATTACGTTATCAATTCCGATTCTGAAGTATTAAGTTCACTTGGTATTGGTAATACAGTTCAGTACATTTCAGATGGTATCTATATTTTGGAGATTAAGTAATGGAATTAGCAGATCTTAAAGAGAAAAAAGTCGCTGAGTTAAGAGAGATTGCCACAGTTCTTGGTATAGAAGCGGCAAAACTCAAAAAGCAGCAGATAATAGATGCTATTGTTGATTTTGTTGAAGCAGAGAAGGCTAAAGAAGCGGAAAAAGTAGTTGAAGAGCAGCCTGTTGAAACTGCTGAAGTTCCACAGGAAGTTGAAGAGGTTCAGCCTGCCGAGACTGCAGAGGAGACTCCTGCAAAAGATGATGGTAGATACGATACTACTGGTATTCTTGATTTAGCTGAAGGTGGTTTTGGCTTCCTAAGATACGATAATTTCCTTACCTCAGAAAAGGATGTCTATGTAAGTCCAACTCAGATTCGTCGCTTTAATTTAAAGACTGGCGATGAAATCTTTGGCGTTGCGAGAAAGCCGTGTAAAGACGAACGTTTCGGCGCTCTTTTATATGTTCATAAAGTAAATGGCGACGACCCATCTGTTGCGCGCAACAGAAAAGAATATTCCGATTTAACACCTATTTATCCAAATGAAAGAATATGTCTTGAAAAGGGTAGCAGCGCGCTTTCGATGAGACTTACAGACTTGGTTGCTCCTATCGGTAAGGGCCAAAGAGGTCTTATCGTTGCTCCACCAAAAGCAGGAAAAACCACGCTGTTAAAACAAATTGCATCTGCTATTGAAAATCAGAATACAGGGGCAGAGCTTATTGTTCTTCTTATCGATGAACGTCCAGAAGAAGTAACCGATATGCAAAGAAGCATAAGGGGTAAGGTTATTTATTCTACATTTGATGAACAGCCTCAGCACCACATTAAGGTTGCAGAAATGGTTTTAGCAAGAGCTCAGCGCCTTGTAGAACACGGAAAAGATGTAATCATTCTCATGGATTCAATTACAAGGCTCGCTCGTGCATATAACTTGGTTGAGCCATCTTCAGGTAGAACTCTTTCAGGCGGTTTAGATCCTGCAGCGCTTTATAAGCCTAAGAAATTCTTTGGTGCTGCGAGAAATATTGAAGAAGGCGGAAGCATTACAATCCTTGCTACAGCTCTAGTTGAGACTGGAAGTCGTATGGATGATATGATTTTCGAAGAATTTAAGGGCACAGGAAATATGGAGCTTCACTTAGATAGAAAGCTTCAGGAAAAGAGAATTTTCCCTGCAATTAATCTTAATAAATCTGGTACTAGAAAAGAAGATATGCTTATCAGTACCGAAGAACTGGAAACAGTATGGCTCATTAGAAGAACTGTTGCAGATTGGGGCATAGCTGAAGCAACAGAAAAGATAGTTAACGATCTTTGTCATACAAAGTCAAACAAAGAATTTATTCAAATGTTTAAGAAGACTAGGGTATAAATATGGATTTAGATAGAATATTTATGAAAAACTGCTGTCCAACAAAGGTTGGCGGACAGGCAATACTCGAAGGCTTGATGATGCGCGGCAGTCGTGCACTTTCCATTGCTATAAGAAAGCCAGATGGAAATATTCATCTTACTGTAGAGCCTCTTCCTGCACCAAGCAAGTGGAAGAAGTTTCCTATTATTCGCGGGGTTGTATCATTTGTAAGCTCGCTTATAACAGGTACTGAAATATTGTTCTACGGTGCAGATCTTCTTGAAAAATGGGGCGAAGAACAGATTGCGGCCGAATCTAAAGAAGAAGTTAAAAACGAAAAGAAGGAAAGTGGTCTTTCAAAAGCTGAAATTTATATTTCCGCAACCCTTGCAATCCTTCTTTGTGTTGGACTGTTTATACTTTTCCCAACTTTCGTCTTAAGTCTTGTTCAAAAGGCTGGCGTAAAGAATGTAGTTTTGCTCAACTTAATTGAAGGTGTTTTAAGAATCTGCATATTCCTTGTTTACATCTGGGCATGCACGTTCATGGCTGATATTAGACGAACCTTTGAGTATCATGGAGCAGAGCATAAAACAATACATTGCTATGAAAATGGTCTTGAATTAACCCCTGAAAATGCGCAGAGTTTCTATACTCTTCACCCAAGATGCGGAACCAGCTTTATGATGTTTGTAATGATTATTTCATTACTTATCTTCTCATTATTTGGCTGGCCAAGCCTGTGGCTTAGAGTTCTTTCAAGACTTATTATGATACCTTTCATTGCTGGTATTTCTTATGAAGTTCTACAGTTTACAGGAAGACATAATTCTGCTTTCGTAAAGATTATGAGTATCCCTGGAATTGCTCTTCAAAAGGTTACTACAAGAGAACCGTCTTTAGATCAACTGGAAGTTGCTATCGCAGCAATGAATGCAGTTCTTCCTTCTCACGAAGATCAGAATCTCCCAGTTGAATATTGGGTCGGCACTATCTTAAAAGATGGCACAAAGATTAAAGACGAAGAGGCAACTGCCGAATACATAAAAACAAAAACAGAAAAGAAATAATTAATGGACATAAACAATATCATTTTTATCCTTGAAATCATTGGTACTGTTGCATTTGCTGCTTCTGGTGCCATGGTTGGGATTAACAAAAGAATGGACATCTTTGGTGTTGCAATGCTTGGAGTTTTTACAGCTGTAGGCGGCGGAATGATAAGAGATGTTCTTATTGGCGCTACTCCAACATGGGCGCTTAAAAATCCTATTTTTACCTTAATTGCAATTGCAGTTTCAATTATTACTTTTCTTCCACCAGTTAGAAGAAAAGTTAACTTAGATCATCCAGCTTGGGTTTTGATTGATGCCATCGGACTTGGCGTTTTTGTTGTTCTTGGTGTACAAACAGCAAGCCGCTTTAACAGTTTCTTTATGGAAATTGTTTTAGGTACAATCACAGGCGTTGGTGGCGGCGTTTTAAGAGACATTTGCGCTATGGAAATGCCTGTAATATTCGTAAGACATTTTTATGCTTGCGCCGGAATTATCGGTGCATTTGTCTGCGCCATTATCTATCCGTTCAACGCTATTTTAGCAATGATAGTTGGAACTATATTAATTGTTGTTCTAAGAATGATTGCTGCAAAATATAAATGGCATTTGCCAAAAGCTTAAATTAAAAGCGACCCGTTGGGTCGCTTGTTTTTATTCGTTTAATAATCTTAGAGCTGAGCTTGTTCCAAGTCTTGATGCTCCGGATTCAGCGAAGGCTATGACATCTTCTTTAGTTTTCATGCCGCCTGCAGCTTTTATTTTTACATTTGGACCAATGTGCTTTTTGAAGAGTTCAATGTCTTCAAGTGTGGCTCCGCCACTACCAAATCCTGTTGAGGTTTTAATGTAGTCTGCACCGCCTAAAGTTACGCATTCGCAAAGCTTTATTTTTTCTTCTTCAGTAAGATAACAGGTTTCAATGATAACCTTTAAAATAAGCTGTCCGCATGCAGATTTAAGTGCTCTAATTTCATCTGTTACGTTGCTAAATGCGCCGTTCTTAACATCTGTGATATTAATTACCATATCAACTTCAGATGCACCGTTTGCGATAGCATTCTTTGTTTCTAAAAGTTTAACGCTTGTATCGCTATATCCAAGAGGGAATCCAACTACTGTGCAAATATTTAAATCCGGGAAGTTTTCGTGTGCACGTTTTACATAGCATTCTGGAATACAAACGGATGCTGTTTTTGCATCTATTGCTTCTTGGCAGAGAGCACGAATTTGCTCCCAAGTAGCAGTTGGCTTTAAGAGTGTATGGTCTACCATAGCAAGAATTTCTTCTTTGGATAATTTTGATTCTATCTTGCTTTCAGCCTTTGGCTTTTCTTGTGCTACTTCTGCAGCTACAGACGCTTCATCTGCAATATTATTGTCTTTCTTTATTAATGTCTTGAGCGCTTCAACTGCCACTTTAATTGCTTTTTCTGTATTGGCATCCATTTCGTTTTTCAGGTCGAGGCCTGCGGCTTTTCTTTCCTGATTCCATACTACATGGAAACAAGCACCGCATCTAACTTTAAGCGCGTCAGCTATAACAAAGAGGGCTGCAGATTCCATTTCAGAAATTAATACGCCAAGTCTTTTCCAGCTTTCCCACTTGTTTTGTAGTTCATAGAATACTGGAGATTTTTCTGGGTCGTGCTGACCGTAGAAGGAGTCTTTGCAGTGAGCAATGCCTACATGGTGAGAATAATTTAAAGCCTTGGCCGCATCGTTTAAAGCATTTGTAACTTCAAGATTTGCCACGGCAGGATATTCAATTGGAGCATATTCTCTTGATGTGTGTTCAAATCTAATTGCGCCGCTAGCAATTACTACATCGTCTGCTTGAACATCTACATTTATGCCGCCGCAAGTACCAACTCTAATAAAAGTGTCGGCGCCTATGTTGTGGAGTTCTTCCATTGCAATTGCTGCAGATGGGCCGCCTATACCTGTGGAACAAACGCTTACTTTTTCGCCAAACAATGTTCCCGTATAGATATTAAATTCTCTGTTGCAAGCCACATGCTTTGGATTGTCAAAATATTGTGCTATCTTTTCGCATCTGCCTGGGTCGCCAGGAAGGATAACGTATCTTCCCACATCACCTTTTTTGCAAGCAATATGATATTGTAATTCTTCTTCGTAAAACATTTTGGAGCTCCTCCTTATTTGAATTATATCGCAATTGTCGTATAATATAAACATTATGACTATACAAGAATTTTTAGAAGAAATAATTAGGGTCTTTAAAAAGGCTGGAATAGAAAATGCAGAAGGCGAGGCAAAGATGCTTGCTTGCCATGTTCTTTCCTGCGACCAAACTTATCTGTTTTTCCATCAAAATGAAGAACTAGACGATAAGGTTCTTTTGGCATCTGCTGCACTTATTAACGAAAGAACTGCCGGCAGACCAATTCAGTATGTAATGGGAAAGGCAAACTTCTATGGCATAGATTTGGCTGTAGATGAAAGAGTTCTTATTCCAAGACCAGAAACTGAAATCTTGGTTGAAAATGTGCTTAAAAGCGCCGATAAGGATGCCAAACTTGAGATTTTGGATCTTTGTACAGGCTCTGGCTGTATTGCGGCTGCAGTGGCTGAAAATCTGCCAAATTCCCACGTTACAGCATCTGATTTATCACCAAAGGCATTTATGCTAGCAAGATATAATATCCGCCCATATGCAAATGCCGATATTGTTAGAGGTGATTTGTTTGAACCTGTTGCAGGACGCAAATTCGATTACATTTTAAGCAACCCACCTTACATTCCAACAAAAGCGATAGAAAAGCTTCAAAAGGAAGTAAAAGATTATGAACCTATGATGGCTTTAGATGGTGGGGCAAACGGCTTAGATATTGTAATTAGAATCTTAGAGCAGGCTCCGGAGTTCTTAAATGAGGGCGGTAGCATCTATATGGAAATCGGCCACGATCAGTCTCTGCAGGTTCTTGAATTTGCTCGCAAATCCTTGAAATTTAAGGATTTTGGCATCATAAAAGATTTAGAAGGACACGATAGAATCTTCTACGCAAAGAAGGCTTAGGCGCTCTTTAACAAAAAGGCTGGCGCTAAAGTCAAAAAAGCCTTGCAACTTCAAGGCTGGTGTGGTAAGATAGTCAAGCGTTTTATTAAGAAAGAATAAGGAGGAAATTCGAAATGAAAGAAGGAATTCATCCAGATTATAAGGATTGCAAGGTAACTTGCGCATGTGGCAACACATTCATGACAAAGTCCCTCAAGGAAGAAATGAGACTCGACGTTTGCTCTGAATGCCACCCATTCTTCACAGGTCAGCAGAAGTTTATCAACCGCGGCGGCCGTGTTGAAAAGTTCAAGAAGAAGTACAACATCGGCTAATTGCATTAAGGAAAGACTTTTTCAGCCCGGCTTATATTTAGGCCGGGTTTTTGCTCATACAGAAAAATATGCCGG
>JAKSSI010000033.1 GCA_024403175.1 Clostridia bacterium | reverse complement strand
GTTCCAGATTCTCCACGAAGCTGCTTGGGAAGCAGGCGGAACACCATCCGTTATGGTAGGTATGGAAGAAATCGGTGACTCCCCAATCAGATACTGGAGAGGCGATGTATGGCACAAGGGTGCTGCTACAATCGGTACACCAAGATACACAGAATATCTTAACGTAAAGCCAATGCCATGTCAGAACTGCCCAATTGGTTGCCACAGACACATTGACATTACATTAAAGGATGGTACACATCTTACTGGAAACGGTCCTGAATACGAAACACTCGGTATGATGGGTTCATCCCTCTGCATCGATGACCTCGACACAATCTCCCTTGCAAACGATATTTGCAACCGCGCAGGTGTTGATACAATTTCCGCAGGTTCCTACATTGGATTCATCATCGAATGCTACGAATCTTCCCTTCTCACAGCAGAACAGATTGGAATGGTTCCACACTTCGGCGATCCAGAAACACTCCTCTTCCTCGTTGATAAGATTATCAAGAACGAAGGAATCGGCGCATACTTCAAGAAAGGTATCGTAGGCGCTGCAGAACTCATCGGAGGAGATGCAAAGGATCTTTATGTAGCAGTTAAGAACGTAGACCTTCCTGCACACGACCCACGTGCTGCATTCGGTAACTTCATCAACTACGCAGTAGGTCCTCGTGGTGCTTGCCACGAAAGAGGCGACGTACAGGCTCTTGCTACAGGTCTTATCTATCCTGAAGTTGGTCTTACAGAAGTTGGCGACAGATTCTCCACAACAGATGCAGTTCCAATGGCTATCTACTCTCAGGACAGCTCCATGATGTATAACTGCTCTACAATCTGCAAGTTCATGATTAAGTTTGCAGGTATGACAATTACAGAATACCTCAAGGGTCTTGAATACATTACAGGCGAAAAGATGACAGCTAAGGAACTCTTCGCAATCGGCGAAAAGTCTCTCAACCTCCAGAAGCTTCTCAATGTAAGAGACGGACTCGACAGAAAAGACGATACAATTCCAAAGAAGCTCTTCGTTCCAGCTGCAGTAGGCGGCAGAGCAGGCAAGGCTCCAACAGAAGAAGAATTCAACGGAATGCTTGATGCATACTATGCAGCAAGAGGTTGGACAAAGAATGGTGTTCCAACAGCTGAAAAGCTTGAAGAACTCGGTCTTGGCGAATACACAAAGTACATCCCACAATAAGGAAAAGAAAAATGGTAAAAGTAAAGTACTATGGTTTCTTAAGCAAGAAGCTACCACAAGATTTTGACGAAGATGGATTTGCAACAATGCAGGTAGAGGGCCTTACAGTAGAGGCCCTTCTACTGCAGACTGACGTTGACATTAAAATGCGTATGGTTGTTCTCGTGAATGAACACAGAGAACTAAAATCTTACGTGCTTAAAGATGGCGACGTTATAACAGTAATGCCTCTCGTTGCTGGTGGCTGATTGTATTTTTAAATAGGAGGATAATTATGTTAAAGACAAAAGTTGGAAGCAGTATTAACCCAGATAACAAGCTCGCAGGTAAGGAAGCAGCTGAAGAAGCTCTTCTCGGCGGAGCAAAAGTAGGTCTCCTTTTCACATCCGTAGTTATGGATCAGCAGAGCATTCTTGATGGTATCAAGGAAGTTGCTAACGTTCCAGTACTTGGTTGCACATCTTCTGCAGCTATCGCTACACACAAGGGATACCACAACGCAGCAACAGGCTATGCAGGAATCATGAGCTTCGCAGGCGACTTCGAAGTTGGTGTTGCTGGCCGCGCTAAGAAGGAAGGCGAATGCGCTAGAGAAATCGGTAGAGAACTCGCTAAGGCTGCAGTTGCTAAGCTCAACGGAGCTAAGCCATCCTATTTCTTTATGACAGCTAGCCCAGCAGAAGAAGAATTCTATGCTAAGGGCGTTATGGATATTACAGGAACAATCCCAATGTTCGGTGGATCTGCTGCTGACAACACAGTTGAAGGCAAGTGGAGCATCATTTGTGGAGATCAAATCTTTGCAGACGGCTGCGCTATCGCAGTATTCGCAAAGGAAGAATCCATGACAAACCTCTACACAGGCGAATTCGAAGAAACAGAAAATGTTGGTCTTATCACTAAGGTTGCAGGCGAAAGATGCCTCGTTGAAATCGATGGCGTTCCAGCAGTAAAGAAGTACTGCGAATGGACAGGCAAGACAGAAGAACAGTGCGCAGGCGGTGCTCTCCTTGCTGAAACAATCTTCGACCCACTCGGCGTTAAGGATCCAATCGGAAGCGTAATCGCTATCAGACACCCAATGGCAGCTAACGATGACCTCTCCATGAACATCGGTGCTAGCCTTAGAACAGGTACAGCTGTAATCAGAATGCACCTCACACCAGAAGGAATGATCGCAGCAAACCCAGCAGCTATTAAGAAGCTCGAAGCTCTTATGCCAGCAGCTCCACAGGGACTCTTCCTTGTACACTGCGGTGGTAGAAGACTTGGTCTCCAGCTCACAGGAGCTGAAGATAAGATTTGGCCAGCTGTAAAGGAAGTAACAGGAGATACAGAATTCCTCATGGTATTCACATTCGGTGAATATGGTTCTGCAGACCACAGTGCAAACACTGTTGGCGGACTCTCCCTCTCCTACACAGGTTGGATTTAAGTTTTAGCCTAAGGTACAAACCAATTGACAATTAATAAAACCTCCCGAGAGAAATCTCGGGAGGTTTTTTATTTTTATTTTTTCTTTTCAGATAGTTTCTGCTCGAATCTATTTTTCCTAGTTTCTTTTGGGACCTCTGTTGGATACGCTCCGCTAAAACATGCATCGCAGAAGGCTTCACCCTCAGTTAGACAGTTAAGCTTTTCAATAGGCAGATAACCCAAAGAATCTACACCTATTCGCTCTGCAATTTCAGGAATGCTAAGCTTGTTTGCAATCAAGTTTTCTTCGGAGTCAATATCTGTGCCATAGTAACATGGATGAAGGAATGGAGGAGCTGTAATTCTCATATGAATTTCTTTTGCTCCGGATTCCTTAAGAAGTGCTACAAGCCTCTTACTTGTTGTACCTCTTACGATTGAGTCGTCTATAAGAACAATTCTCTTTCCTCTAATGTTTTCATCAATTGGAGAAAGCTTAATTTTTACTTTGTCCAAGCGGTTGCCAGGCTCAATGAAAGTTCTGCCAATGTACTTGTTTTTTATAAGCCCCATTCCATAAGGAATTCCAGAAGCCTGTGAATAACCTAATGCTGCATCAATTCCAGAATCAGGAACACCCATTACAATGTCTGCATCTACAGGATGTTCTTCAGCTAAAACTCTGCCAGCTCTTACTCTTGCAGAATGAACGGAAACGCCATCTACAACTGAGTCCGGACGAGCAAAATATATATACTCAAATACACAAATCTTCTTATCTACTTTGTTGCAATGGTCTTTATATTCGGTGTAGCCATCGTCAGTGAAAACTATCATTTCACCAGGTTCAACATCTCTTATAAATTCAGCGCCAACAGCCCTTAATGCGCAAGTTTCAGAAGCTGCAACATAGCTCCCATCTTTTGTCTTACCAAAGCACAGAGGTCTAGATCCATGAGGATCTCTTGCGCAAATCATCTTGCGCGCAGACATCACAATTAATGAATATGCTCCATCGAGTTTATCCATCGCCTTGCCTACAGCTTCTTCAATAGAACCGCAGCCAAGTCGTTCTTTCGTAATGATATAGGCAATAGTCTCAGTATCACTTGTTGTGTGGAATATTGCACCGGATAATTCCAACTCATTTTTTAAAACTGCGGAATTAGAAATGTTCCCGTTATGTGCAATAGCCATTCTGCCCTTTTGATGATTTACTTCTATAGGCTGACAATTGTTTCTGTTAGGTTCGCCTGTTGTTGAATATCTAACATGACCAATTGCTATTTCGCCTTGAGGTAATTTAGAAAGCTTTTCTTCAGAAAAGACTTCATTTACCAAGCCTAAATCCTTGTATGAATAGAAAAGACCATCATCGTTAACCACTATACCACAGCTCTCTTGGCCTCTATGCTGGAGGGCATAAAGACCAAAATACACTGTTCTGGCTAAGTCTTGCGGCTCTTTAGCAAAGACACCAAAGACACCGCACTCTTCATGTAGTTGATCTTCTTGTTCTATTATCAAATCTTGAGATTTCATCTATTCAAATCCTTCTTTTGGCTAGTTTGCAACATACATCTGCTTATAGATGTTGTTTGTATCAGGAACAATTACTGTAAACTTTTCCTTCATTACAACAGAGAAATCTTTTTCAAAATATGTGCAATATTCTTTTACATACTTTTCAATTTCAGCCTTATCCTCTGCATTAGGTTCTCTTAAGTTTACATGGCCAGGGAATTCAATCTTACTGATATCCCCTCTTATAAACATCTTTCCGCCATGCATACCTGTGCAAGGGAATTCGCCTACGATTTCTTTGTTATCATCCTTAAGACCAAGCACCATAATAATTCCGCCGGCCTGATATTCACCAAGGAAGCTTCCAGCCTTACCACCAATAATAAGTGCAGGAATCTTTGTCTTATAAGCCTTCATATGAATGCCAGCTCTGTAGCCCGCATTGCCTTTTACGAAAATTGTACCGCCACGCATTGCATAACCTGCAGCGTCGCCGATGTTTCCGTGAATAACAATAGTACCATCGTTCATTGTGTCGCCAGTAGCATCTTGTGCATTTCCTTCAACAACGATATTAGAACCGTTAAGATATGCACCAAGAGCATTTCCAGGAACGCCTTTAATATTAATTGTCTTTCCAGAGCTGCCTGCACCAATAAAACGCTGACCCAAGCAATCTGTAATAAGACAATCGTCTTTTGTATTTCTAACTAAATCATTTAGCTGTGTGTATTCCAGCCCTTTTGCATTGATAAGCATTATTTTGCACCTCCAAGCATTTCATTTCTCTTTTCTCTGGAGTATGCAGCCAATGTAGGTGCTTCCATAAGGAGATCGAAATTAACTGTTTCAAGCGCTGTTTTTTCGCGAATTAAAGCTGTATAAATACCGGCTTTTGCTGTATCACCAACAATCATAAAGCCCTTAAGAAGTCCGTCCTTTACGAAGAACTTTTTAATCATTCCTTCAGTCTTTTCTTCAAGAACTTCTCCTTCATATCTTCCAGCTGTCATAGCATGAAGTTCAAAGAAGCCCATAGAGTTTACTGGAATTGCATTGCAGTTTTCAGCATTGCCGCCAGCCATATTAATACCAGCAGTTAGGCCCTGTGCAGATGCATTTGGAAGTGTTGCAACAACCCCCTGTGCACCAATAGTTGAATCAAATCCTTCAGAACAATCACCTGCTGCATAAACACAGTCAAGACTTGTCTTAACATTTGCATCAACAACAATACCCTTATTTACAGTAGCTCCAGCAGCTTTTGCAAGATCTGTGTTTGGCTTAACACCAACAGCAAGAACTAAAATATCAAAATCAAGTGTTGCGCCACTCTTTGTTACAGCAGTGTTCTTATCACACTTTGTAACAGTGTCGCACAGCATAAACTCTACGCCCTTTTCTTCAAGCTTGGCCTGAAGCATAGCAGCGCATTCTGTGTCTAAGTAGCTTGGAAGAATTCTATCTGAAAGGTCGGCAACAACTACTTCCTTAACTCTATCAGCAATACCCTCTACGCACTTAAGACCGATAAGACCAGCACCGATTACAAGAACCTTTTTATCTGCATCTAAAACTTTTTCTAAAGCAAGAGCATCATCTAAATTCATGAAACCGAACTTGCTTTCAACTGTTTCAATTCCTTCAAATGGAGGAACGAAAGGCTTAGATCCCGTAGCAATGCAAAGAGCCTTGTATTCAAGCTGTGCACCATCGCTAAGTTTAATAGTCTTAGCAGTTGCATCAATGCTTTCAGCCTTTACACCGTAAAGAACTGTGCACCCATTCTTTTCATAAAAATCTGCAGCTCTATAATTCATGCGTTCAAGGTTTGTTTTTCCAAGAAGCATGTATGAAATAAGAGGTCTTCCGTATACAGGATGCTTTTCTTCAGAAACAACTGTAATAGGAGTTTCTTTATCTATACTTCTGATGCCTTCAATACATCCAACGGCAGCAATACCGTTTCCGATTATTACATATCCTGCCATACTACTTCTCCTCATAAACTAAAGCTTCATTTGGGCAACCTGCCACACAAGCAGGAGCACCACAAGAGTTAGATAAACACAGTTCGCATTTAGCAACTGTTCCCTGATCTGTTGCAACAAGTGCACCATAAGGGCATACAAGAATGCAGGTCTGACAGCCTACGCACTTATTCTTATCAATTTTTACTACGCCATCCACCTTAGAAAGTGCACCAGAGATGCAACCCTTTACGCACTGTGGGTCGTCGCAATGACGGCACTGAACAGCATAGGTAATCTTTCCATCATCCTCTACTCTGATTCTTGGAAAAATCTTTTTATCTTTAATTGCCTTTACCATATCCTTTTCGCCGGAATTTGCAAAAGCACAGTTATATTCACAAAGATGGCAGCCAAGGCACCATTCATCTTTTGCATATACTCTTTTCATTGAATGTACCTCCTACTGACCTGCATGTGAAATTCCTAAAATTTCGAGTTCTTTTTCTGTAAGGCCTACACCTCTAAGCATAAGTCTATTACCTCTTAAGGATTCTATGGAATTAATACCCATACCACCCATAAGTTCCTTAATTTCATGGTTCCATGCTGTAAGGAGATTCACAAGACGCTGGCTTCCAATGTCTGGGTTGAGTCTCTTAACAAGCTCTGGACGCTGAGTAGCAATACCCCAGTTGCACTTACCGCTTTGGCAAGTTCTGCAAAGATGGCAACCCATTGCAAGACAAGCAGCTGTAGCAATGTAGCAAGCATCTGCGCCAAGTGCAATAGCCTTAACAACGTCTGCAGCACTTCTAATCGAACCACCAACTACAAGAGAAACATTGCTTCTGATTCCCTCGTCTCTTAAACGCTGGTCTACTGCGGCAAGCGCAAGTTCAATTGGAATTCCCACATTATCTCTGATTCTTGTAGGAGCAGCACCTGTGCCTCCTCTGAATCCGTCGATTGCAATAATGTCTGCCCCAGATCTTGCAATACCGCTGGCAATAGCAGCAATGTTATGAACTGCAGCAACCTTTACGATAACAGGCTTCTTATATGCTGTAGCTTCCTTAAGTGAATAAACAAGCTGACGTAAATCTTCAATAGAATAAATATCGTGGTGTGGTGCAGGCGAAATTGCATCAGATCCTTCAGGAATCATTCTTGTTCTTGAAACATCCGGACCAACCTTTGTACCAGGAAGGTGTCCGCCAATACCAGGCTTTGCACCCTGACCCATCTTAATCTCAATAGCACTGCCGGCTTCGAGATAACGTTCATGGACACCGAAACGACCCGAAGCCACCTGTACTATTGTATTTTTACCGTACTGATAAAAATCTTCGTGAAGTCCACCTTCGCCTGTGTTATAGAGCACTCCCATTTCAGAAGCAGCTCTAGCTAAACTTGCATGAGCGTTATAGCTAATAGAACCGTAGCTCATAGCAGAGAACATCACAGGCATAGATAATTCAAGCTGTGGTGGAAGTGTTGTATCTAAGCTGCCATCAGGCTTTCTTGTAATTCCCTGAGGTTTCTTTCCAAGGAATACCTTAGTTTCCATAGGCTCTCTTAATGGGTCGATGGAAGGGTTTGTAACCTGAGAAGCATTGATTAAAATCTTATCCCAGTAAACAGGAAGAGGCTTTGGATTTCCCATAGAAGAAAGGAGAACCGCACCGCTGTTTGACTGCTTATATATTTCTTTAATTGTGTCTTGCTGCCAGTTAGCATTTTCACGGAGTGTGCAATCACTCTTAACAATCTTAATTGCCTTTGTTGGGCAAAGAGAAACGCATCTTTGGCAATCTACACATTTGGAATCATCACTTAAAATAACGTTTCCTTCTACATCAAATGTATGAACTTCATTTGCGCACTGTCTTTCGCAAACTCTACATCTGATGCACCTTGAGTCATTTCTTATAACCTCAAATTCAGGATATATATATTGATCTTTCATTAGAACTTACCCTCCTCAACTTTAACGATGAAAGGTTCACCGCCTGCAGGTGCATAAACATTTTCTGCATTTGGTTCCATTACTCTGAGTGCAGCTTCTTCACTTCCGCTGTATATCATATCGCCCTTAGATGCCGTCACCAGACGTCGCAGCATCAGTCTGTCATTAAGGGCCCTCAGGCCACCGGCGAAACCAAGAACAATTGAGAACGGACCTGTAATTAATAAACTAGAGAATATAGTTCTTAAATACTTAAGTCTTTCTTTTTCAGCAACAGGAAGCTTTTCAAGTGAACTCCAGAATGGAGCAGCAACAACACGTGCAGCTTCTTCAAGAGAAAGGCCCTGACGTCTAATAAGATAGTCCATTATATAAGTGATAACTTCTGTATCTGTTTGAAGTGTGCACTTGTATCCGAACATATCGATAAATCTTCTATTTGCATCGTAAGAAGAAATTTCTCCGTTATGTACAATTGAATAATCAAGAAGTGTGAATGGATGCGCACCGCCCCACCAACCAGGAGTATTGGTTGGATATCTACCGTGAGCTGTCCAGCTATAACCTTCGTATTCATCAAGCTTGTAGAACACACCTACATCTTCAGGGAAACCTACAGCCTTAAAGGAACCCATATTCTTTCCGCTGGAGAATACATATGCACCTTTAATATTAGTGTTGATATGCATTACAGTTCTTACTACAAATTCCTTTTCATCTAGCTGTGCTTCTTCAAGCGCAGACTTAAGAGGAATTGCGAAGAATCTCCAAATCATAGGTTCATTTGTAATAGCAGGAATCTTTCTTGTAGGAATTTTTTCAGAATGAACTATTTCAAAAGTTTCCTTTAAATATCTTTCTGTTTCTTTTCTTGTGTCTCTATCATCAAAGAAGCAATGCAGTGCATAAAGCTCTTTGTATTGCGGATAAATACCGTATGCTGCAAAGCCACCACCAAGACCATTTGATCTGTCGTGCATAGGTTTCATGGCTTCTGTAATCATTTCGCCTGTAAATCTTTTTCCATCCTTGGAAATTACGGCTGCTATAGCGCAACCCGCAGGAATCCTAACTTGACCTTCTAATTGCATTTTTGTATTTCCTTTCTAAATGAAAAAAACAAGGGCATTCATCATGACACTTTCTTGTGTCATCATGAACGCCCTTGCCCATTTATGAGTATTTTAGTCTTCGAAAAAATTTTTGTCAACATTTTTTGCAATATGTGTTGACATCAAAAAAATGCCGTGTATAATTCAACGTATAAAAGACAAAGGCGTCTTCACTAGGGCCCTTTGTCTTTTTTCTTTTTTTAAATTTGTTTATTAAAACTTTTTAGGAGGAAATATATATGGGTACTGTACCAGAAATGTTCGGAAGTTTAGTTTTTGACGACAGAGTAATGAAGGCTACACTCTCCGCAGATATTTACGCAAAGCTTAGAAAGACTATCGATGAAGGAACACCTCTTGATCTTTCCGTTGCAAATGCAGTTGCTGATGCAATGAAGGATTGGGCTATTAGTCTTGGAGCAACTCATTTTACACATTGGTTCCAGCCATTAACAGGTATCACTGCTGAAAAACATGACAGCTTTATTACACCATCACCAGACGGAGGCGTTCTTATGGAATTCTCCGGCAAAGAACTTATTAAAGGTGAACCAGATGCTTCTTCCTTCCCTTCCGGTGGTATCAGAGATACATCCGAAGCTAGAGGCTACACAGCATGGGACCCAACCTCCTATGCATTTATTAAAGGAAAGACACTTTGCATTCCTACAGCTTTCTGCTCTTATGGCGGTGAAGCTCTTGATAAGAAGACTCCTCTTCTTAGATCTATGGAAGCATTAAATAGACAGGCTCTTAGAATCGTTAAGCTCTTTGGTCACGATGATGTAAAGTGCGTAAAGACTTCTGTAGGTCCTGAACAGGAATACTTCCTTGTTGACAGAGAAATGTACAACAAGAGAAAAGACCTTATCTTCACAGGCAGAACACTCTTCGGCGCTATGCCTCCAAAGGGTCAGGAAATGGAAGACCACTACTTTGGTGTTATTAAGCCAAGAGTACTTGCTTACATGGAAGACTTAAATGAAGAACTTTGGAAGCTTGGAATTCTTGCTAAGACAGAACACAACGAAGTAGCTCCTGCTCAGCACGAACTTG